>CATLZI010000001.1 GCA_950063125.1 uncultured Porticoccus sp.
TTTTGCCGCCTGACGGGGGAATACCCGGGTCAACATGACCCAGGCAATGACCAGGGCAAAGATCGCGAGCAGAAAGGCAAATACCGGGTTCATTGACAAATCACCTCAACGGGTTTGTGGGCGTGTGTGGTGCTCATCTAGCGGTAAACTCCAGGAATTCATCATCAACCGGGTCGCTGAGCAACATGGTTCGGTCCGCCTCCAGGGCATGTGAGACTCGCCATGGGGCGTGTTTTCCCTGGCGCGGGAGCTGATCTTTACCTCGTTGAATATAGCCCGAACTCAGTACGTTCATGACATTCTCTTCGGTTGCTTCGTTGTCGGGTGTACGGGGCGTGACAGTGGCGATGTTGTTACTGTCCATGTGTTGAAGCAAGCGACAGATATAGCGGGACGCGATATCAGATTTGAGTGTCCAGGAGGCGTTGGTATAGCCAAGGATAAAAGCCATATTGGGCATATTTTGCAGAAGAACAGATTTATAACTCAGCAGCCTGTTTGTCGGTATTGCCCTGTTGTCGATGCTCAGGGCCACACCGCCAAAAGTCTGTAACTGTAAACCGGTAGCGGTAATCACAATATCTGCATCCAGCCCCTGCCCGGATTTGAGTTGAATTCCCCGCTCGGTAAAGTGGTCTATCTGGTCGGTTATTATGCGGGCTTTCCCGGATTTTATGGCTTTGAAAAGGTCCCCGCCGGGCACCACACAAAGCCGTTCCTGCCAGGGTGGATAATGCGGCGTGAAATGCCGCATATCGGCATCTCTACCAATCGATTTTTTGACTTTCCACAGCAGGTATTTGCGCATTTTTTCAGGCCAGCGCATGGCACTTTTGTACAGCAGGCGTTGGAGAAAGGTGTTCGCAGATCGCAGAACGCGGTAGAGCCACTGCCGCGGGAGTATTTTTTCGAGCAGCCCGATCAGATTGTCGTAGCGGGGGGTACTGAGATAGTAGCTCGGCGACCGCTGCAGCAGGGTGATCTGGGCGACCTCTTGAGCCATTGCTGGCACGATTGTGGCTGCGGTCGCTCCGCTGCCGATAACCACCACTTTTTTGTCGCGATAATTCAGGGATTCTGGCCAGAACTGGGGATGAATACATATTCCCTTGAATGACTCGATGCCGGGAAATTCCGGTGAGTAGCCCTCATCGTAGTTGTAGTAACCGGCGCAACTGATCAGGAAATGGCAGCGGTAGGTTGCGATGTCACCGGTGGTTTCATTGAGCGCCGTGACTGTCCACTGGGATCGGCTGCTGGACCAGTCGGCGGCGGTGACTTTGAGGCCAAAGTGGATGTGTTGATCAACGCCGTATTCTTCCGCCGTCCGCCTGATGTAATCGCGGATCAGTGAGCCCTCGGCGAGAATTTTTGGCTTCATCCATGGCTGAAAATCGTAGCCCATAGTGAACATGTCGGAGTCAGAGCGCACGCCGGGATAGCGAAACAGATCCCAAGTGCCGCCAATCGCATCGCGGCGTTCCAGAAGTATGATGCGCCTGGCTGGCAACTGCCGGGCCAGATGGCAGGCCATGCCGATACCGGATAGTCCGGCACCGATAATCAATACATCGACATCTTGCTCAGGCACAGGTGTTCTCTCTGCTGGCGGATGGCGTTCCGATCATGACATTACAATGGCCTTTCAATAATGTTATCGAATGGCCCCCGTCCTGGATGTCTACTGCATGTTGGTTCGTTGCCAGCCTCAGGACGTAAATTTCTTCATGATGTCGACGGGCAGTGGAAACACGATAGTGGAACTTTTGTCACCGGCAATTTCCACCAGGGTTTGCAGGTAGCGCAATTGAATGGCGGATTCCTCTGTGGCCAATATCTTTGCTGCCTCTGCGAGTTTCTCTGCCGCTTCGGCCTCACCCATGGCGTGAATGACTTTTGCGCGACGCTCTCTCTCGGCTTCCGCCTGCTTGGCGATGGCACGGATCATGGATTCGTTCAGATCCACATGCTTGATTTCCACATTGGCCACTTTGACGCCCCAGGCCTCTGTCTGTTTATCGAGAATGGTCTGCACGTCGGCATTGAGGCGGTCGCGCTCGGCCAGCATATCATCAAGCTCGTGCTGTCCCAGCACCGAGCGAAGGGTGGTCTGCGAGAGTTGACTGGTGGCTTCAAGGTAATTTTCCACCTGGATGATGGCGCGCTCCGGGTCCATGACCCGGAAATAAATAACCGCATTGACCTGGACAGAGACATTATCCCTGGAGATAACGTCCTGGGTGGGCACATCCATGACCAGGGTGCGTAAATCCACCCGTACCATTTGTTGCAGTACGGGGATGATGATGACAAGACCGGGGCCCTTCACTTTGTAGAAGCGGCCCAGCATAAACACCACGCCGCGTTCATATTCCCGTAAAATACGGAACATGGAGGCCAGTAATACGACCACCAATACCAGCAGTATCCCAAAAAATGTTTGCATCTCGAACATCAGTATTCTCCTTCAGTGGGTTTGCTGACCACAGCGGTCAGCCCGTCAATAGCCGTTACCCGTACCTGTTCATTCAATTGCAGGGGTGATTCTGACCGGGCATGCCAGAGTTCTCCCTCGAGCCAAACCCAGGCATTGACACCATCGACCCGGCCCACCGTTGCCATGGTTCCGATCAGATGCTCTGTGCCTGTGACCACTTTGCGATGTCGTGCCTTAACCAGCATGCTCAGGGCAAACACTAACAGGCCGATACTGAAGACTGTCAATGCAATGATCATCGGTAGGGCAATCTGGTAGGCTGGCAAGTTGGTGTCCATCAGCATGACCGAGCCGGTCAAAAAGGTGATCGCGCCACTAATCCCCATGAGGCCGAAACTGGGGGCAAAGGCCTCTGCTGTCATCAGGGCGATGCCCAGCAGAATCAAGCCCATCCCCGCATAGCTGATTGGTAACATTTGCAGGGCATACATGGCAATCAGCAAGCTGGTTGCCCCGACAATACCCGCCAGGCCAATCCCCGGATTGTAAAACTCTATAATCAGGCCATAGATGCCGACCATGAGCAGGATGTAGGCGATATTGGGGTTGGTAATAACCGCCAGGAATTCGCTGCGCCAGTCCATAGGTTGGTAGTGGACGGTTTCCCCGGCAGTGGACAGTGACACGGATTTTTTATCCAGCGTCACTTGGCGGCCATCCAGTTGCTTCAGCAGGTTTTCCATGGAGTCTGCAACCAACTCGATAACGCCCTGTTCAAGAGCATCGTTTGCCGAGAGACTGACCCCTTCACGCACTGCGCGTTCCGCCCAGTCTCCGTTGCGGCTCCTGAGTTGTGCCAGGCTGCGGATATAGGCCACGGCATCATTCACCACTTTTCGCTCCATGGCATCGCCCGGTGGGGCAGCTCCTGTGTTTTCTTTGCTTTCTCCCTCAGGTTTGCCATCTTTGGCATCATCGTTACCCGGCATGCTCGGCAATCCCGGTGATCCACCGCCCAACTGAACTGGCGTTGCCGCTCCGAGGTTGGTGCCGGGTGCCATGGCTGCCAAATGTGTGGCATACAACAGGTAGGTACCAGCACTGGCGGCCCTTGCTCCACTGGGAGACACATAACCAATGACTGGCAGAGGAGAAGCCAGGATGACCTTGATCATCTCCCGCATGGCCATATCCAGGCCGCCGGGGGTGTCAATACGCAGTACGACTAAGCTGGCCTCGGCCGTGATTGCTTTGTCCAGTGACCGTTCCATATGGTCAGCAGTCGCTGGCCCAATGGCTCCTTCGATATCGATCACCCAGATGTCTGCCCGGAGAACCACAGAGAAAAGCAAAAGGTAAATCAGCAGACAACTGCGAGGGAGGTAGCTTGTGCAGCATGACAAAAGTTTCATGGTGCCAGTATAGAACAGACAATCGGCGCTGTTTACTTTATCGGCCCCTCTGACCCGGCCGAATCAGGGTGAATATCAACTCTTTAGCAGATTTTGCCGGGTGAGCAGTGCTGCCAATTGTCTTTGCCGGTGGCTAAGCCGACGGGTAGACTGCGTCAAAAGGGCAGAACCAGATAAAAAATATGCCATCTGCCAATGGACGAAGTGAGCACACAGTAGAGAATGTTTATGAAGACCTTTGCCGAAAAAGTCGTGATTGTCACCGGCGCAACTTCCGGGTTGGGCGAGGCCGCTGCCCTAAAGTTTGCCCGTGAAGGGGCAAGCGTTGTGTTGGCTGCCCGTCGCGAAGACAAAGGGCAGGCCGTGCTGCAGAAGATTGAGGCACTCGGTGCAGAGGGGATGTTCATCAAAACCGATGTGACCGATGGCGCGGATGTTCAGGCGGTGGTGGAGAAAACCCTCGCCAGATTCGGCAAGCTGGACTGTGCGGTCAATAGTGCCGGTATTTCCGGCCCGGTACTGGTGCCGGTTGCAGACATCGAAGAGACCGATTGGGATGCCCTGATGGATACCAATCTGAAAGCCGTGTGGATGTGCATGAAATATCAGATCCGCGCCATGCTCAAGCGGGGCGCTGGTTCTATCGTCAACATTTCGTCGATATACGGTTATAAACCCAGCGATGTGGGCCATGCGCCTTACTGTGCCAGCAAATATGCGTTGATTGGTCTGTCGAAATCGGCGGCCGTTGACTATGGCCAGCAGGGTATCCGTGTCAATGTGGTTTCACCGGGTTATACCCATTCTGAGATGATCGATCCCGTGGCCGAGGCGCAACCTGAATTCATCAATGCGGTGGTAAATCGTTATTCGGCAATGAACCGGCTCGGCCGCGCGGAAGAGACAGCGGAGGCCACTGCCTGGCTATGCTCTGATGCGGCAAGTTTTGTGAACGGTGCTGTATTGCCGGTGGACGGTGGTGATACCACGCGACTTTACTAGCCAATTTATTAGCTGGCGCAGAGACGGCAGTGTTCAGCCGAAACTTGAAATTTGTTATCAACTCTGAACAGGTTGTTTTATGAAAACGGTGTTTCGCAAAATCTTCTGGCCTATCCTGCGTATTTTTGAGCACGATGCGCCTGCTCAGGGCTACCGCCCATTGAACCGAAAAATCCTGCTTTTTGTGGGCATTCTTTTTTTGATGCTGACCGGCATATCTCTCTATTTTGTAGTTTCGGTAGCGGTCATGGGGGGGCTGATTCCTGTAATAGGCTTTTTGGTTGCTGGCACTGTTTGTCTGGTGGTTGCCCTGTTGGGCAGCGATGGGGCCGTGGTGAAAATCTGGGGAAGCAGGTAGCGTCATTCAAACAGCAATAGGCATAAAAAAGGGGCGTACAGCCCCTTTTTTATAATATTTGAGTCAGTATTACATCAGATTTTCTGACCTTTCGGGAGATTCTCATAGACCTCGTCATCGGGCGCGGCATTCAGGATTGCCTTGAAGTAGCTGCTGGGCAGTTTGATCTGGTAAGTGCGATTCCCCGTGATCGTAAGATCCATTCCCATATTGGCGCTGTCAAAGAAATTGATAAACGAGATCGGCAGGGCGATTCGCTCTTCGTAACGGCAATTGGCTGCCTCGCAGACATTTTCATCTTTCGACATGGGGACCAGGCGAAGCTCGCCATCCTTGGTGGTTGCCTTGCTATAGGAGCGCCAGCCCTCATCGTTGTACTGAGCTGTGACGTAGAGGATGTACTGGTCCTCACCTTCAAGGTCGACAGCGCGCACCAGGTAAATCTCGGAAAAATTCTCGGACAGCTTTTTTTCCGAGAGGGCAAAGTTCGGTCCGTAGGTGATTTCACCGTTCACCGGATCCATCTTGTATTCGATCAGGGTGCTGATTTCCTCGGGGGACTGCCAATTGATTTTGGCTTCTTTGGAAGCTTCCTGGGAAACAGGTTCGCTGTCTGAACCGGCGTGGACCTGCAGGGAAGCCAGTGCCAACAGGGCAAGGATCTGTGGAATTATTTTCATGTGTGACTCCATGGTATTGATGAGTGCTTGACGCGTTCATTTTTGTTGGTCGGTATGCTTGCGCTTTTGCCTGTGCATTTCAACCTGTTTATTGCTGGATAACGTTCCAGCATCGCCTCATAGCCGTTTCGCAAATGGTGCTGTTAAACACAGATGTTACCGATATATCGGCAACTATGAGTCTTTCCGTTATCGATGGTTCCTGAGCAGGACAATTTTGACAAAAGCTGGTGCAAGAACCTTTCGTCAATAATTACGCGGGAGGAAGATATCTGGATCAGCGAAAATGAAGCAGGAGTCCGAGGTCGGGTTTCTCTGTTTTTTCAGGATCCCCGTGTTCTCAATGAATAGTGCCAACTATGCTAAGATGCCGGGTTTGCGATTGATGAATCCAGTCTATTATGAACCAAGCGACACCCTATATTGTTCGGACCTTTCCAGTGGGGCCGTTGCAGTGTAACTGCACGGTCATAGGCGACCCGGCTACCCGTCGGGCGTTGGTGATTGACCCCGGTGGCAATGCCGCAGATATTCAGGCCATTCTGGCAGAACTCCAGCTGGTGGTTGTGGCAATTATTCATACCCACGCGCATCTGGATCATATCCTCGCCGCTGGTGAGATCAAAAAAACCACCGGTGCACCGATTTATCTACACCGTCAGGACATGTTTCTGTGGCGTGGTGTCGCGGAACAATGTGCCATGTTTGGCGTGCCCCTGGTGACTCTGCCCGATCCGGATCATTATTTTGAGGATGACCATGATCTGGGATGTTGTGGCGGGGTGGCAATGCATACGCCGGGGCACACACCGGGTTCTACCAGCTTCTGGTTCGAGCCGGCCGATCTGTTGATCGCCGGAGATACCCTGTTTCGCAGTGGTATCGGCCGCACCGATTTGCCCGGTGGCGATCACGGTCAGATCGTCAAATCCATTCGCGAGCGGCTCTATACCCTGGATGATAATGTGGCCGTGGTCACCGGGCACGGGCCGGGTACCACGATCGGTGATGAGAAATACCACAACAGGTTCGTGCGGGCCTGAATGCCCGCTTCCCCCAACAGAGACGGAGTGCTTATGAAGCAACAGATACTGGCGATGCTGGAGTTGCAGAATGCGATGAATAGCAGGGTGAATGAGAACTGGGCCGAGCAGCATTTTGCGTGGTATCGGGCGATATGGGTGGAATGTGCCGAATTGCTTGATCACTATGGTTGGAAGTGGTGGAAAAAACAGACGCCGGATGCCAATCAGGTAAAACTGGAGCTGGTGGATATCTGGCATTTCGGCCTCAGTATTCTGCTGCTGGAATCCCGGAACCATCACGGAGATATAGCCCGGTTGGTGGAGCAGCAGCTGGCGAATGCCAAGCCTTCCGGTGATTTTCGTGAAGACCTCGAGGCATTTACCCTGAGCACCCTGCGAACCAAAAAGTTTGATGTGGCCGGGTTTGGTGCCCTGATGGCGGGGGGGGGGTTGAGTTTTGATGAGCTTTACACCCGCTATGTCGGTAAAAATGTGCTGAACTTTTTTCGCCAGGACCACGGCTACCAGGACGGCAGCTACCGCAAGCAGTGGGGCAGCAAGGAAGATAATGAACACCTGGTGGAAGCGGTTGCGGAACTTGATCATCGTTGCCCTGCGTTCAAGGATGATCTTTATCAGGCCCTGCAGAACCGCTATGCCGACAGCGCCTGACCCGTTTGGGTGTCTGTGCTAAAACCGATAGAATGGCCTCTCTTCTGAGCGGTTCCACAACCCAAAAAACTGTTACAAGACAATCATGATCGATTTCGATACTCGCAAACAGCGACTGGAATTCAACAAGCTGCAAAAACGCCTGCGCCGCAATGTGGGCAAGGCCATTGCCGACTTCAATATGATTGAAGAGGGTGACAAGGTGATGGTCTGCCTGTCCGGCGGGAAAGATTCCTACGGTATGCTGGATATTTTGCTTGGCCTGCAGAAAACCGCGCCGGTCAGTTTTGAGCTGGTCGCCGTCAATCTTGACCAGAAACAACCCGGCTTTCCGCCTGAGGTGTTACCCCGCTATTTGACCGAGTTGGGGGTTCCCTTCCATATTCTGGAAAAGGACACTTACAGTGTTGTCACCGAGTTGATTCCTGAAGGCAAGACCTACTGCAGTCTCTGTTCGCGGTTGCGGCGCGGTACCTTGTACGGCTTTGCCGAGCAGATTGGTGCCACCAGGATTGCCCTTGGCCACCATCGCGATGACATGATTGAAACCCTGTTTCTGAATATGTTCTACGGCGGAAAACTGAAGTCCATGCCGCCAAAACTACTCAGCGATGACAAGCAGAATATGGTGATACGCCCACTTGCCTACTGCAAGGAAAGCGACCTGGAGCGCTATGCCATAGCCAAACAGTTCCCGATTATTCCCTGCAATCTGTGCGGTTCTCAGGATGGCTTACAGCGCAAGGTCATCAAGGACATGTTGCAAACTTGGGAGAAAGAGCATCCCGGACGTCTGGAAACGATTTTTAGTGCCATTCAGTCCGTTGAGCCATCACAGCTGGCCGATGTCTCCCTATTTGATTTCACAGATTTAAAGCTGGATCGGTCGCCGCGCATCGGGGCGGTCAATCTCTGGGATGCCGACAGCGATGCTGTCCGCGAGCCCGCCTGATGCGCTACGGCTTTCGGTGCCGGAGTGATCACCCTATAATCATTCCTTTCAGCAAGGCGGATACTGCCCCATGAGTTATCAGGTTCTGGCCCGCAAGTGGCGCCCTCGCAACTTCAGCGAGATGGTTGGGCAGGAGCATGTGTTGCGGGCCCTGATCAATGCCCTCGATAACAACCGGCTGCACCATGCCTACCTGTTTACCGGTACCCGGGGCGTGGGGAAAACCACCATTGCCCGGATTCTGGCCAAGTGTCTCAATTGTGATACGGGCATCAGCTCTAATCCCTGCGGTACATGCAGTGCCTGTGTGTCGATTGCAGAGGGTCGGTTTGTCGATCTGATTGAAGTGGATGCGGCTTCCCGTACCAAGGTCGAGGATACCCGGGAGCTGCTGGACAATGTTCAATACGCACCGACGGCGGGGCGCTTCAAGGTCTACCTGATCGATGAGGTGCATATGCTCTCCAGTCACAGCTTCAACGCACTGCTGAAGACCCTGGAAGAACCGCCGCCTCACGTAAAATTCCTGCTGGCCACCACGGATCCGCAAAAACTGCCGGTGACGATTCTGTCGCGTTGCCTGCAGTTTAACCTCAAACATCTAAGCCCCGAGCGGATTGTGGAGCATCTGCAATTTGTGTTGGGTGAGGAGAAGGTTCCCTGCGAGGAGGCGGGTCTCTGGGCCCTGGCCCGCTCTGCCGACGGCAGTATGCGAGACGCCCTGAGCCTGGCCGATCAGGCCATTGCTCACGGTGGTGGCAAAATCACCGAGGCGGAAGTCTATGACATGCTGGGCACCATCGACCTTGGGGCTATTGCCGATATTGCCCGGGCACTGGCCAACCGTGATGCGGTGGATGTACTGGCGGTAGTCGGGCGTATGGCGGAGCACGCTCCGGATTTTGGTGCCGCACTGGCCGATCTGCTGTCGGTCTGGCACCGGGTTGCCATCGCCCAAACCGTTCCTGATGCGCTGGACAATCGTCATGGTGATGACCCGTTGGTGCGCGAGTTGGCAAAAGCACTCAGCTCTGAAGATGTTCAGTTGTTTTACCAGATAGCCCTGTTGGGGCGACGCGACTTGCCGCTGGCACCGGAACCCCGAATTGGCTTTGAAATGGCTCTGCTGAGAATGCTGGCATTTCAGCCGGCGGCAGACAGTGCTGTACAACCACCCCCGGTAGCCGGGGGTGCGCCTACTGTGTCCGCTCCGACCGCAGAGGAGGCGGAGGGGGCGCCAAAAAAGCCCCTATCCGGTGATCACCACAGCGCGCCGTCAGCGACTGTACAGGTCGGTTCTGTAGAAACATTTTCTGTAGAAACATTGAAACCAGCTGTGAATCGATCATCGGTTGACGCTGCCCCGGATGTTGCGATGGATGGTGCCATTGCAGCCGAGGCAACGGAAACGCTGTCCGCCAATCCCGCTGTCGTCGATCTGCCCAAGCCATCAACTACAGGTGTGGCGGTAACGCCTATAGAGCCGGCACCGTGGGTTGAGTCGGAGACGCTGGCCTCATTTTCCCGTCAGGCCCGACATCAGACTGCTGTTGAGAATAAAACGGGGCCCGTATCGGGTCAGCAGCCAGGGGTAACTCGTGATTTGACGCCGGCAGTGCAGGCCGATGACGTGGTGCCCGAGATTCCTGAACGTGCGAATCCTCCAATGGCAGTGAATCCGGTGCCGTTGGCTGAGGTTGTGCCGGATCGCTGGATTGAGATTTACCAGGGACTTCAGGTGGCTGGTTTACTGCAAAATATTGCCGCCAATTTGTGCCTGGTGGATATCGCTGGTCCAGTGCTGCACTTTGTGCTGGATATCGCCAGTAGTTCGCTGTATGAGGAATCGCATCAGCAGCGCCTCGCCGATGTCCTCACAGAATACTTTGGCGAGCCAGTGACCGTGCAGATTGAAGTAGGTGCAGTCGCTACTGAAACCCCTTTGGCCCGCACTGAAAGACTGCGCCGTGAGCGCCAGTCGCAGGCGGTGGAGCAGCTGCGACTGGATCCCAATGTTCGGCGAATCACCGAGCTGTTTAATGGCATTTTGCTGGAAAATACAATTAAACCAATAGATTAACAAATATCGGTAACTATATGAATATAAATGAATTGATGAAGCAAGCTCAAGACATGCAAACAAAGATGCAGCAACTGCAGGCCGAGGCGGCCAAAACAGAGGTCACCGGGGAAGCGGGTGCCGGTCTGGTTCAGGTGGTGATGAATGGTCGCCACGATGTGCGCAAGGTCAATCTGGATCCATCCCTGCTCAGTGAAGAAAAAGGGTTCCTGGAAGATCTGCTGGCAGCGGCTGTCAATGATGCCGTCAGGAAGGTCGAGGAAGACCAGCGAAAACAGATGGAAAAACTCACCGGTGGCATGCAGATGCCGCCGGGTTTCCAAATGCCTTTTTGAGCTGTTGATCAGGTGGCAAGACAGGACGCACTTGATTGAAGGGTGCGTTCGAATGATTACCCGGAGATTGGAAACAGATTGTGTTCAGCCCTTTGATAGACGAATTGATTGATGCCTTGCGCTGTCTGCCCGGTGTGGGCCCAAAGTCCGCCCAGCGGATGGCGCTGCAACTGCTGGAGCGCAATCGTGATGGGGCAGTGCGTCTCTCCAGTGCTCTGAATCAGGCCGCTGAACACGTGCGGCGTTGCCAGATGTGCCGGACGCTGACGGAAGCCGACCTGTGTGAGATATGCAGTAATGGACGCCGCGATATTCATCAGTTATGCGTGGTGGAAACACCGGCCGACATGTTTGCTATTGAGCACAGTGGCAGTTATCGGGGCCGTTATTTTGTCCTGCTGGGCCATCTTTCGCCGATTGATGGTATCGGGCCGGATGCCATCGGTGTCGATCATCTGATGTCCCGGTTGGCTGAAGAAGAGATCGATGAATTGATTCTGGCCACGAATCTGACCGTCGAGGGCGAAACCACGGCCCATTACATCAGTGAAAGAGCCAGAATACTCAATGTGACAGTGAGTCGTATCGCCCACGGAGTGCCAATGGGTGGCGAGCTTGAATATGTGGATGGCGGAACCCTGTCCCATGCCTTTACCAGCCGCAAACAACTATAGTGGGTCTGCCAATTCATGCCGCAGATTTCTTAATGACCTTTGTAACGGGAAGCACTGATGTCTGAACAAATACCGCCACCGATTCTGGTGGCTGACAGTGCCGCTTTGAGCCACTGCGTCGAAGCGCTGCATAAATCCGATGTGCTGGCCGTTGACACCGAGTTTATGCGGACCGATACGTTTTACCCGATATTGGGTTTGATCCAGATATTTGACGGACAGCAATGCTGGCTAATTGATCCTGTGGCGTTGGAATCACTCGATGCGCTGGGCAGCATTTTTAAAAACCCGGCAATCATCAAGGTATTCCACTCCTGTTCTGAGGATCTGGAAGTGTTGCAGCATGTGATGGGTACTCTGCCTCAACCCCTGTTTGATACCCAGATTGCGGCTGCCCTGACCGGTTTCGGGTTCTCCCGGGGCTATGCTGCCTTGGTGGATGACATGCTGGGTCATCATGTGCCCAAGGGCGAGACCCGCTCAGACTGGCTCCAGCGGCCCCTCAGTGAAGCGCAACTGGGTTATGCGGCTTCCGATGTCTATTTCCTGCTGCCTGTCTACCATTTGCTGGTTGAAGCCCTTAAAAAACTTGACCGGACGGTATGGATGGACGAGGAAATGGCGACATTGGTCGGTCGTTCGCTTCAGACCGATGACACTGCAGACTATTATCGCAAAGTTAAGGGTGCCTGGAAGCTGGAAGCGAAAGCATTGCAGGTATTGCAGGCAATTTGCCAGTGGCGGGAAGTTGAAGCGCGGCAGCGCAATCGTCCGCGCAACCGCCTGATAGCTGACCGGACCCTGCTGGATATCGCCATCGCGCAACCGGCCAACAAGCAGTCACTGGCCGGTATCGAAGGCATATTTCCCGGTTTTTTACGCCGTTATGGTGAGGATCTTCTGTCACTGATTCATCGGGTGCAGAGTGATCATGTATCAAATCCCAAGCCATTACCGCCGCTGGATGCGCCTTTGCCAAAAGTGGCCCGGGATATGGCTAAGGAGCTTAAGGCGGTGGCCAGCGAATGCGCAGAATCCCGGAACCTGTCGGTTGAAATGCTGGTCAGAAAGCGCGATATTGAAGAGTTGGTGCGTTCGGCGGTCGATACAGGCAAGCCGAGACTCTCCGCTGCATTGCGGGAAGGTTGGCGCTATGAACTGATCGGGCAGATGCTTCTTGCAGAAGTCAGTCGTCTTTTGTCATCCAGGCCGAGTACCGTCAATGAGTAAACAAATCTGCAAAATCTATCGCAGCTCGAAAAACGAAGCCATGTATCTCTATGTCGATCATCAGGAGGACCTGGATCGAATCCCCGAGCCGTTGCTGCAGCGATTTGGCAAACCCAAACTGGCAATGACTCTGGCGTTGTCTTTGGATAAAAAGCTGGCCAGAGCCGATATTGCCAAGGTGCTCGAAGCGATCAGAGAGCAGGGTTATTACCTGCAGTTGCCACCGAGCCCCGAGGCTTACATGCAGGAATTGCGTAATAAAAACGACAAGCTTTAAAGGGTAAGTGATTGAGCGAAAAACCTTTTTGGGAAGAAAAGTCACTGGCAGAGATGAGTCGGTACGAATGGGAGCAGCTCTGTGATGGTTGTGCTCGATGTTGTCTGCACAAGCTTGAAGATGAGGAGAATGGCGATATCTTTTATACGGATGTTGCCTGTCAGCTGCTCGACCAGACCAGCTGCCGTTGCGTCGATTACCGGCGTCGTCTGGCGAAAGTGCCGGATTGTCTGGCCCTGTCACCCGAAAAGATAGATCAATTTCACTGGTTGCCAGATACCTGCGCCTACCGCCTGCTGGCTGCCGGTCGTCAATTGAAAGCCTGGCATCCGCTGGTTTCCGGTGATCCTGAATCAGTACATCGGGCAGGTATTTCGGTCCGGGGCAGGGTGGTTGAAGAATTTTCAGTGGCAGAGCAGGATATGGAGGACCATGTAATCCACTGGGTGAACAGCTGATCCGGTTTGTTTGAGTTCTCTTTGACATTTTCTGCCAACTGGTTTTTAGTAGCGACCCCGGCTTCAGCCGGTGAATCAAAACATCCCAAGCAATCATCGCCATTAGGTTATACTCGCTGATCACGGATTGAATAACGGACGTATCAAAGGGAAAGGAGCGTATTTATGTATTCAGATGAAAACTATCTTTGGGGGTTGGTCGCCTATTATGTCGGTAGCGGGCTGGTGTTGCTTTTTTTGTGGCGTTTTCGCGATCTGTTACCCGGTAGACATTTTCGCAATGTGCTACTGCTGTTGATCAGTGCCACTCTACTGGTACCAATCAATGCCTACCCCGACCTCCACTATCTTGCCCCGGCTTGGTTTGTCAGCTTGTATGAGGGGCTAACCAGTGCTTCGGATCAGGGTTATTTGCGTGGAGCGTTGCCCATCTTCGTATGCTTTTTTACAGCATTGCTGGTTTATACTGGCGGACAGCTGATTGCCGGTCAGCTAGTTCGATCCTCTAAAACTGCAGATCATGAAGTGAATTCCTAGAGAGTTAGAGAGTCAGGGCTGCTTCAAGCGCTTCCAGCTGCTCGGCCAGTTCCAGCCATTGAATCTCCACCGTCTCTCGCTGCTGTTTGAACTGATTCTGTTCAAGCAGCAGCGACTGCAGCGCCTCTTTTTGCTCGGGTTGATAAATTGCCGGGTCGGCAAGACGATTATCAATATCACTGACAGCCACATCCAGCTTGTTCATGCGAACTTCTGCTTCTCTCAGGGCCTTCTTGAGCGGGCGCAGCTGTTGCCGGATTTCAGCCCCTTCACGCCGTTGCTGTTTTCGCTGTATAGCAGGCCCGGGCCCGGGAGATGTTTCTCCGCCCTTGTCGCGGAAACGTGACAGCAGCCAGTGGGTGTAGCTGTCGAGATCGCCAGCAAAAGGCGCCACTTCCTCAGCGTTTACCAGCAAAAGGTCATCAACGGTATTCCGGATCAAATGCCGATCATGGGATATCAGTACCACAGCACCGGCAAAGTCCTGTAACGCCATGGTCAGCGCATGGCGCATTTCGAGATCCAGGTGGTTGGTGGGTTCGTCGAGTAACAGAAGGTTGGGCTTTAGCCAGACGATGATCGCCAGAGCCAGTCGTGCCTTTTCACCACCTGAGAAATGCTCGATCACATCCAGTGCCATATCGCCATGAAAATCAAAGCGACCGAGAAAGTTGCGCATGTTCTGTTCTGTGGCGGTCGGTGTCAGTCGCTGTAAATGCAGCAGGGGGCTGGCGGACATATCGAGAGCATCGAGTTGGTGTTGGGTGAAATAGCCGATGGAGAGGTGCTCCCCTGCAACGCGCTCGCCACCGAGGGCCGGTAAATCACCGGCGAGGGTTTTTATCAGCGTCGATTTACCGGCGCCGTTGGCGCCGAGCAGTGCGATTCGACTGCCCGGATGCAATGTCAGGCCGACTTCGCTGAGTATGGGCTGGTCGGGATAACCCACCACACTTTTACTGAGCGATAGCAGCGGATCGCTGATACGCCCCGGTGGGAAAAATTCAAAGTCGAACGGTGAATCAATATGCGCGGGAGCGACGGTCGCCATTCGCTCTAGCTCCTTCAGGCGACTCTGGGCCTGTCGGGCCTTGGTGGCCTGAGCCCTGAAGCGCGCGACGAAACGGTTGATTTCTCCGATACGACGCTGCTGTTTTTCATAAACTGCCTGTTGTTGGGTGAGTCGCTCACTGCGCTGGCGCTCAAATGCTGAGTAGTTACCGCGGTAGCTGAGCAGGCTGGCGTGTTCGATATGAAAAATTTCCTCGCAGACGTTGTCGATAAAATCCCGGTCGTGGGATATCAGCAGAACGGTGCCTGGGTAATTCTGCAGCCATCGCTCGAGCCAGAGAGTCGTATCCATATCCAGGTGGTTGGTAGGTTCGTCGAGCATTAGAAAATCGGATGGGCACATCAATGCTCTGGCCAGATTCAGGCGAATCCGCCAGCCACCTGAAAAGCTGCTCACCGGGGAAGCTCTTTCCACCGCAGAAAAGCCCAGTCCCTCCAGTAGCTGTTCTGCCCTCAGTGGGGCGGTATAACCATCGATCTCGTCCAGTGCCTGATGCAGTTTGGCCAGCCGGTCGTTGGCCTGATCGGTTTCGGCCCGGGCGATGTCTGCCTCCAGCTTGCGCAGGGTCTGGTCACCATCAATGACAAAGTCCAGCGCAACTCGATCGGTTGTCTGAACCTCCTGTGCCATATGGGCCATGCGCCATTGGCCGGGGATTTGTAGAGTGCCTTCCTCCACCGTTAACTCCCCCAGAAGCAGGCTGAAAAGGCTCGATTTACCAGCGCCATTGGCGCCAATCAACGCTATTTTCCGACCCGGGTGGATGGTCGCGCTGGTTTTTTCCAGTAGCCGTTTGGTGCCCCGCTGCAGGGTAATGTTTTCCATAATGATCATGGTCGGCATTATGACGGATTTGTGGTCTTTAAGCCGCATTGGCGGACGTCGTTTGTCGTGTTTGTGGCAATTAATTCAGTGATGATCAGCAAACCGCCACAAGTTCTGTTGTACGTCCGCCAGCCATTTGGTTAGCATTGGTTATCGGGCTAAAACCATTGCAGAATGACCCGTGCGGTAAAAAACATAAAAATCACCGGGGGGTGAGCAATGTCTGAGAATCAGCAGCCAATGGATGTGAACGAAGCAGTACGAAAATCGTGGGAACACTTTGGATTACCCGCAGAGTTGCCGCCCTGTGATTTTCAGTCACTGCTGGATGTGCTGGAGGATGCGGTATCGCACTTTCCGGATAACCCGGCAGCAACGTCTCTGGGTGGCACGTTAAGCTTTGCTGAGCTGGATACCCTTTCTACCCGGTTTGCCGCGTATTTGCAGCAACACACCCAGCTAAGGCCCGGTGACCGTCTGGCCATTCAGATGCCCAGCCTGATCCAGTACCTGGTGGTGGCCTACGGTGCTTTTAAAGCCGGATTGGTGGTGGTGAATATCAACCCAATGTATACCGAGGTGGAGCTCGACTATCAACTCAATCACGCCGGGGTGAAGGCCGTGGTGGTGTTTGACCGTTTCCTGGGTATCGTGGAAGCTGTACGCGATCAGACACCGGTGGAAACCGTGTTTGTCACCAGCCCTTTCGATCTTCATCCACCCTTTAAACGTCGGCTGATGAGCGTGGTGCTTAAACTGATGGGTAAAGCGGTGAAACCCGGCCGTGCAATCCCTTTGCAGCAGGTATTTGCGGAGGCGTCCGATACCGGATATCAACCCGTTGAGCTGAAACTGGATGATATGGCGCTGTTACAATACACCGGCGGAACAACCGGTGTTTCCAAGCCCGCCATCATCAGTCATGGCAATATGGTCAATGTCACTCGCCAGGCTTGGGCTTTGCTTGAGATGTCGGGTCTGGAGCGGGGTAAGGAGCGGATTGTTTCACCATTGCCGCTCTATCATATCTATGCCTTCGCGCTTTCAGTAACCACGGGTGTGTATATCGGGGCCCACTCCCTGTTGGTGCCAAATCCGAGAGATATCAAGGGGTTTGTCAAGCTGCTGAGGCGCTGGCCCGCCACGCTGTTTTCCGGGTTGAACACCCTGTTTGTGGCCTTGCTCAAACACCCCGATTTTACCCGCATCGATTTTTCCGGCCTGAAAATTACCCTGTCAGGCGGTTCCGCTCTGGCCAGTGGCACCGGCAAAGCCTGGCAGGACAAGACAGGCTGCGAGATCAGCGAAGCCTATGGGCTAACCGAGGCTTCGCCGATCGTGTCATTTTCTCCACGGGGTTCAGGCAAGGCCGGCTCTGTAGGTATTGCCGTTCCTGAGACAGAGTTACGAATTGTCGATGACGAGGGAAAGGCATTAAGTGTTGATGAACACGGCGAACTCTGGGTGCGGGGTCCGCAGGTGATGTCCGGCTATCTGGATTTCCCTGAAGAGACCGCCAAAACCATTACTGACGACGGTTGGCTGAAAACCGGTGACATCGCATCAGTGGATCGTGATGGATTTCTCCGCATTCACGACCGCAAAAAAGACATGATCAGTGTGTCGGGTTTTAACGTCTATCCCAATGAGATTGAAAACGTGGTGTCGCATCACCCCGACATCAGTTACTGCGCTGTCGTTGGTGTGCCAGACGAACACTCGGGTGAAGCGGTCAAGCTGTATCTGGTTAGTACCAACCCCAAGCTGACGGCGGACAATATGCACGATTACTGTGCGAAACAGCTGGCCCGCTATAAATTACCAAAATACATTGAGTTTCGGGATGAGCTGCCGCTCTCCAACGTGGGTAAGGTTTTGCGTCGAGAGTTGCGTGACAGCTGACCGGATGGCACGAATGCAACGATGACGGACGATGTTTCACAATGGCGGGACAGAATTGCGCTGTGCCTCGGGGCTGATCGTGGGTCGCTGAACCGGCAACTGGACAAGATCGCCCGGCGGGCTGCGCAGGACAAACCTTTTGACCGGGAAATGAGGGCTTTTTTGGCGCGGCTGGAAAAATCCAGCCAACGCTATCAAGCACGTCGGGCCAGTGTGCCGTCGCTGACATATCCGGACGATCTGCCCATTGCGGCCCGTCGGGAAGACCTTCGCAAGGCGATTGCCGATCACCAGGTGGTGATTGTGGCTGGGGAAACCGGCTCCGGTAAAACCACCCAGTTACCCAAAATCTGTCTTGAGCTCGGTCGCGGCGTCGCCGGCATGATCGGCCATACCCAGCCGCGTCGCATTGCGGCCCGGACGGTGGCCAACCGTATCGCTGAGGAGTTGCAGCAACCACTTGGCGAAACGGTCGGTTATCAGGTTCGTTTCAGTGAGCAGATCGGCGATAACACGCTGGTTAAACTGATGACTGACGGCATTCTGCTCGCCGATATTCAGAATGACCGACTGCTGCACCGCTACGATACCCTGATTATCGACGAGGCTCATGAACGAAGCCTGAATATCGACTTCCTGCTTGGCTATCTGAAAAATATTCTCCCCCAGCGCCCCGACCTGAAAGTGGTTATCACTTCTGCGACCATCGATGTAGAGCGCTTCTCGCAACACTTCGATGATGCACCGATTATTGAGGTATCCGGCCGCACCTATCCCGTGGACGTTGAATACCGTCCCGCCGAGGAAGACCGGGATCTGTCGCTGCAGGTGCTGGATACGGTAGAAGAGATTCTGACGTTGCCAAAGCGGGGTGACATCCTGGTGTTCCTCAGCGGCGAGCGCGAGATTCGCGAAACGGCCAATCTGTTGCGCAAGGCGCAACTGCCTCACCTCGAGGTGGTGCCACTCTATGCCCGTTTGAGTCTGGCGGAGCAGGGCCGGGTATTTTTGCCCCACAAGGGTGTACGGGTGGTACTGGCCACCAATGTGGCGGAAACCTCCCTGACAGTGCCCGGCATCCGTTATGTGATTGACCCGGGCACGGCCAGAATCAGTCGCTACAGTTATCGCACCAAGGTACAACGACTGCCAATAGAACCGGTTTCTCAGGCCAGTGCCAACCAGCGCAAGGGGCGCTGTGGCCGGGTCAGTGAAGGGGTTTGTTTTCGCCTCTACAGCGAAGCGGACTTCAATAACCGTCCGGCCTATACCGATCCCGAAATTGTCCGCACCAACCTGGCTTCAGTGATTCTACAAATGCTGCAGTTGAAAATTGGTGATATCCGTGACTTTCCGTTTGTCGAGGCCCCGGACCAGCGGCTGATCAACGACGGTTTCAGTCTGTTGCAGGAGTTGCATGCAGTTACTCCGCAGGGCGAGTTGACCGAGACAGGGCGGCAACTCTCCCGTATTCCGGCCGATCCGAGGTTGGGCAGGATGTTGCTTGCGGCCGGAAAAGAAGGCGCCCTGCGTGAATTGCTGGTTATCGTCTCCGCACTCAGTGTTCAGGATCCCCGGGAGCGGCCCGCCGACAAGCAGCAGGCCGCCGACGAAAAACATCGCCAGTGGCAGGATAAACACTCGGATTTCACGGCGCTGTTAAACCTCTGGAATACGATGGAAGACCAGCGCCAGGCATTGGGCCGCAACCCGTTTGACAGATATTGCCGACAGCAGTTTGTATCGCCCCTGCGAATCAGGGAATGGCGGGATTTGCATCACCAGTTGCACCGTTATTGTCGTGAGCTGAAGTTACCCGAAAACCGTGATCCAGCGGACTATCCGGCGATCCACCGAGCCCTGTTAACCGGTTTGCTGGGGCAAGTGGGATTCCGCCACGATGAACGGGAATTTCTCGGCCCGCGCAATCGCAAGTTCCATGTTTTTCCCGCCTCTGGACTGTTTAAAAAACCGCCCAAGTGGCTAATGGCAGCAGAAATTATTGAGACGTCAAAACTGTACAGTCATGTCAACGCCGCGATTGAACCTGAATGGCTGCAGGAGCTGGCGGCACATCTGGTCAAGAAAAGTTATAGCGAACCTCATTACAGTGCCCGGCGAGGGCAGGTGATGGCTTTTGAGCAACAGACGTTGTATGGACTGCCGATTCTCACGAGAAAACCCTGTAACTACAGTGCGATTGATCCATCCGTGTGTCGCGACATCTTCATTCGTGCCGCACTGGTGGAGGGCGAGTATCGGGGTAAGGGTGCATTTTTCGACCACAATCAAGCAATGCAGGAAAATCTCGAGGATATGGAATCGCGAATCCGTCGTCGCGATGTGCTGGTGGATGATGAGGTGATGTACCAGTTTTATCAGGAGCGCTTGCCCCTCCATATTGTTAATCTGAAAGGCTTTGAAAAATGGCGCACCGAGGCAGAAAAAAAGGACCCCAAGCTGTTGTGGATGGACGAGTCCCTATTGATCCAGCGGGAGCTTGATGAAGACCTTGAGACCCAATACCCGGATCATCTGGAGTGGCAGGGCACAGCCTATCCACTGAGTTACCATTTCGAGCCGGGGCATCCCGAAGACGGGGTGAGTATGACGGTTCCTGTCAGTAT
This sequence comes from uncultured Porticoccus sp., assembly GCA_950063125.1. Taxonomy (GTDB): domain Bacteria; phylum Pseudomonadota; class Gammaproteobacteria; order Pseudomonadales; family Porticoccaceae; genus Porticoccus. The sequence goes on from CATLZI010000001.1 coordinate 20,556, forward strand.
CCTCCACCAGTTGCCAAACTACCGTTTTGAGTGGTTGGTGCCGGGTATGCTGAGGGATAAGTGTATTGCTTTAATCAAGGGGTTGCCGAAATCACTGCGTCGTCATTTCGTGCCGGTTCCCGGTTTTGTGGACAAGGCGCTGGCGGGCCTGAAGGCGGATGATTTACCTCTTGCCGAGTCCCTTGGACATCAGTTGAAAAGGCTCTCCGGTGTGACAGTTGCCGATGGGCAGTGGCAGCAGGTTGAGCTGGAGCCCATTTATTCCATTAATATCCGCCTGACCGATGAGCAGGGCGAGCTGTTGGCGATGGGTCGGAATCTGAACGAACTCAAAGCGACCTACCGGGGGCGGGTCTCCCAAACGATCAATGAATCCTCAGTCGACAGCATCGAGAAAAAAGACCTTTCCGGTTGGACATTTGATGAGTTGCCGGAGGTGTTCACTGTCCGGCAGCAGGGGTTGGCTATTCGCACCTATCCGGCGCTGGTTTGTGACGGAAACTGGGTGGATTTGAAGTTACTGGATAATCCGGCAAGAGCCGCCAATGAAACGGTCAGGGGGTTGCTGAAGCTCTATCAGTTGAGCTATCCGCAGGGGGTGAAATACCTGCGAAAAACCTTGCTGAAGGGCTGTGATTTGTCGTTGAAAGCCGCCCATTTCCTGAGTCGAGAGCAGCTGCTCGGCTCGCTGATAGACGCAGCCTATTACCGTTCGTTGATCGAGGGCAACGCTGTACCGCGAAACCGTCAAGCCTTTGAGCAGCAACTTCTGGAGGGCAGGGCGGAGATTGCCGGTGCCGCCCTGCAGCTCGAGCAACTGTTACTCAGTTGCTTACCTTTGCGGGCTGATATTTATCGAGCCATCAAAAAACTTGGCCTCGTTGCATTACATGCCGCAACAGATATCAATCGGCAGGTTGACGGTCTGTTCTGCGACGATTTTTTGCTGGATGTGCCCACGGAGTGGTTGCAGCACTACCCGCGTTATTTAAAGGCAATCCTGGCTCGACTGGAAAAACTGCCGGGCCAGCCGGAGAAAGACCGACAGTCTGTGCAACAGCTTGTAAAACTGGAAAATCGTCTGTATCCCTGCTTCAGTAAATGGGACGATCTCGCCAGCGACGTTCGCGAGGAGGTGTGGCAGCACTACTTTATGTTGCAGGAATACCGTGTTTCACTATTTGCTCAGCAACTGGGTACGCGTATGCCTGTTTCAGAGAAACGGATAACTGCCCACTGGTTCGAGTTGGAGCCAATGTTGGCAGGAACCTGATTTAGTGTGGTTTTTTGAATAATCCTGTATTAAAAATGGATCGGGAAACTTATTCTGTGACGTTCAGTCTGACTTTAGAGCCTTTCGTTTACGGTCGTATTCTTTCGGCCAACTAACCTAAATGGAGATTAATGATGAGCAAGCGTAACTTGAATCCACTGGCAGCGGCAGTTGGCGCCGCATTTATGGCGTCTGTTGCCATTTCCCCAATGGCATCTGCCACCGAGAATCCCTTTCAGGCCACTGAGCTGGGTGCAGGCTATAAGTTGGCCGGTAACCATGGCGAAGGCAAATGTGGTGAAGGGAAATGCGGTGAAGGTGAAAAGGGAGATAAAGAAGGTAAATGCGGTGAAGGTAAATGTGGTGAGGGCGATAAAGGCGATAAAGAAGGGAAGTGCGGTGAAGGCAAGTGTGGTGGCCAAGGCTAAGTTGAGTAGCCTGTACGACCATGTCTGATCGCCAATACCCCGTTCAGGGAGCAGGGCTTGGATTGCGGCGAACGCTGATGGGTTCGCTGTGGTCTCAAGAGCCCGAGGGTATCAGTTTTATGGAAGTGGCCCCGGAAAACTGGATCGGAGTGGGGGGGCGTCTTGGTCATCAGTTCCGCGCTTTTACGGAACGTTACCCTTTTGTTTGTCATGGTCTCTCTCTGTCAATCGGTTCCCCCGCGCAGCTGGATTTTGAGCTGTTGTCGAGAGTTAAAGCCTTTCTAGATCAACATCAGGTGCGTTACTACACTGAACATTTGAGTTATTGCAGTGATCACGGGCATCTCTATGACCTGATGCCCATTCCCTTCACTGAGTCGGCTGTTCACTACGTGTCTGGAAGAATTCGTCAGGTTCAGGATTTTCTCGGTCGGCGTATCGCAGTGGAGAACGTCTCCTACTATGCGGCGCCCCAACAGGAAATGTCTGAAATTGACTTTATCAATGCGGTGATCGCAGAGGCCGACTGCGATCTGTTGCTGGATGTGAACAACATCTACGTGAACAGTATCAATCATCGCTACAACGCAGAGGAGTTCCTCGCGCAATTGCCCGGGGAGCGGGTGGTCTATGCCCATATTGCCGGCCACTACAAAGAGGCGGACGATCTGCGAGTCGATACCCACGGCGCGGATGTTATTGACCCTGTATGGCATCTCCTCGATGTGGCCTATCAACAGTTTGGCATTGTGCCAACCCTGCTGGAACGGGACTTCAACATACCACCCGTGCCTGTCTTGCTGGAGGAGGTGGCGCGTATCCGACAGTCGCAGCAGTCAGCCCTGCAGACCGGGGAGCGTGGAAGAGTAGCCAATGTCTGAATCATCCCTCGAATCATCAACCCTGCCGATGTTTCAGCAAACCCAATATGCATTTGCTGCACACCTGCGGGACCCGGATGCTAACCCAGCTCCCCCGGATATTGAAGACCGGCGTATGAAGATCTATCGGGAGCTGGTTTACAACAACATAGAATCGTTCATTGCAACCGGTTTCCCCGTGTTGAGGCAGTTGATCGCTGACCAGCAGTGGCATGCCCTGGTTCGCGACTTTGTCAGCCGGCATTGTAGCCATTCACCTTATTTTCTGGAGATCAGTCAGGAGTTTCTCAAGTACCTTCAGGAAGAGCGCCAGCCACTGGTAACGGATCCTCCATTTCTGCTGGAACTGGCCCATTATGAATGGGTAGAACTGGCACTTGATGTCGCCGAAGGCGATCTACCGGAGTTGCCCTATGTTCCTGTTGACGTGATGGCTGAGTCGCTGCAGGTTTCGCCACTGGCGTGGCGGCTATCCTATGAATATCCGGTTCATTTGATTGGACAGGAATACCAGCCAGCAGAACCGCCCGAGCAGCCGACATTTCTGGTGGTGTATCGTAACCGGGAACACAGCGTGAAGTTTCTTGAGAGCAACGCGGTGACAATTCGGCTGTTGCAGTTGCTGGAGGCACGTCATTGCACCGGCCTGGATGCGCTGCAAGCTATTGCCACGGAGTTGGGGCATGACAACCCCGACGCCGTTATCGCTCACGGTGCGCAATTGCTTGAGCGGCTTTATCAACTGGATATTTTGATTTCACCATGACTACAGAGGAAGTGGCTAATGACGGCTATCAAGTTAAGTCACTTCCCCCGTATTTAAAAACTCCATGCCATGCTGTTGAAAATTTGTGATTTAAAGTTCTTGTCAAAGGTTTTGATAGGCTTGAATGGATTTTTTCAAAACTGCCATTGCTTCTATATGGTCTCCAAAGCCTTGGCTTTCCATGTCGCCGTTTGGCCCCTTATAACTCTCGAACCAAATCCTGATGATATCCAATACTCCGGGAAATTGGCTATTCAATTGCGAGATGGACTCAACACCGGAGAATGGGCTGTCTTCTGAGATAACAGCAATCAGCTTGTCATCTTGCTCACCACCATCAAGCATTTTTAGCACAGCAATTAAGCGAACTGAGATAACCTCGCCGCGCGGAATTGATTGCCCCAGAACCAAAACATCAAGAGGGTCACCATCTCCACCCAATTCTTTAGGCATTGCAGTGCTAGGGATGGTGCCGTAATTACCTGGATAGCCCAAGTAATTAACAATACGAGGTTTGTCGTTTTTGAGTTCCCAAATAATTTGATGCGTATTGTGCCTATTCAGTTCCCATTTTGCCGATGTGCCTGTGGGTATTTCGATCAACGCATTGACTTCATTCGAGATGTTCATAGCTGGTATCTTCATCAAATCAGTAGTAGAAAAAAGGGTCGTCTGATCTCTAAAGATAAGATTAACGCTATGATTTACAGCTTTATCAAAGCTAAGCCCCTTGCCTGAGGCCTGCTTTTTGTAGAGAAGCATATAATCCAGTTTTTTGCCTTTTCTCGCGAGCTTCTCAAATTCCTTTTTATCAAAACCATCGTACTGCCCCATTTGCTTTGCGGATTTTCCGATACCTCCGATATTGTTACTATCAATGGACAAAATCAGCTCACTCACATCTTTAACGGCTTTTTGATAACCCTTCATTGAGTTCAAATCATATTTATTGAGATTGATTTTATCGTGGATTTCTTTACCCCAGTAAAATTCCACAAAGTTAATCGCTGGCTTGGGTTTTTCCCAGGCAATTTTTCTAGAGAAATACATTAATGCACGATAAACGTTGTTATGAAAGTTCTCCAAGCCCAGTGATTCGGGCAGTGTTCTATGTGCAATTTTTTTAAATTTTTCATCGTAAAGCCAAAGATTATTTGCCGCTTCCATTTTTAGCCAGAAATCTTCCATTGTGGGAGTATCACGATAGTCGTCGGCAACAACAACATTGACTTCGAAGTCGGCTCCACCATCCTCCATATGCCAAAATACGTTAAATGTGTGATGTCCGTCCGTTAAATACAATTGATGGTCAGGGCCAATAACCACAGTTTTCATATCCATTTTGTGAGTCCCAATGGGGTCAGTGCATTCAAATGAACTGGCAACAGAGGCTGTGGACTTGGCTGAAACAGTAACGATTGACTTTTGGCCATTAGTTTCACAGATTTCATCAAATTTCTTTTCTCTGTCATGTTGATAACGACCAAACTTGTAAAAAATCTGATCGTAACCGACAGCTGCTTGTGTTGGCCTTAGCTGATGAAGGTGTACTGCGATCACATCACCTCTATTAATGCTATGGTTTTTCGGCAATTCTGCAGCCAACATGCTGCTGAATAGCCAACCCCCAGCAGTTATTGTTAATGCTAGAAAGCGCGACTTTATCTTCATGGTAGTTGCTCCGTAGAGGTTTGTAGTTGCTGCTACATTTTGATCAAAAAAAACCCCACCAGTTTAGAGGTGGGGTTTAAGGTTTCAGGAGAAGAGGTCCTGTAAATTAAAAGGCGACTTGACCGCGGACCATAAAGGCTTTGACATCGCCTTCCATGTTACTAACGTGATCGGAATCA
>CATLZI010000002.1 GCA_950063125.1 uncultured Porticoccus sp.
TTTGTCCACTGCGGCGCGAAGCCGGGGGTTATCTTCCGGCAGAGGGCCACCGGTTTTTGCAGCCACAACCAGCTCGCGAATCAGTTTGGTGAATACCTTGCCGCGCTTGGCATCCTGCGCTGCCTTGCGGTGCTTGATATTGGCCCATTTGCTGTGACCTGCCATAACAAAAACCTCCCATACTGCCAGGCTGTGGCCATCTCGCCAACAGCCGTTTTTTATCGTGTTGCGCCGGTCAGCGCACTGCGGAATAAATCAGCTATCCGCCGGTTTTTTCTCCCGCAAACGAATATTCAGTTCACGCAATTGCCGATTATCAACCCCGCCCGGCGCATCGGTCATGACGCAGGCCGCAGTCTGGGTTTTCGGGAAAGCGATCACATCGCGAATCGAATGGCTGCCGGTCATCAACATAATCAGCCGATCCAGACCAAACGCCAACCCGCCATGGGGTGGACAACCAAATTTCAGGGCGTCGATCAGGAAACCGAATTTTTCGTCCGCTTCTGCCTCACTGATACCTAAGACCTTGAACACTGCGTGCTGCATATCGGGATTGTGGATACGGATCGAACCGCCACCCAGCTCCGTGCCGTTCAACACCATATCGTAGGCAATCGACAGGGCTTTTTCCGGGTCGGCCTCAAGCGTTTCCACCGAGCAGGCCGGTCGGGTAAAGGGATGATGCAGGGAGGTCCAACCGCCCTCTCCATCTTCTTCAAACATCGGGAAGTCGACCACCCACAATGGCGCCCACTGGCAGGTGTAGAGATTCAGGTCTGCGCCAAGTTTACAGCGCAGAGCACCCAATGCTTCGGTCACAACACGGTGGTTATCTGCACCAAAGAAAATCAGGTCGCCATTCTCCGCAACGGTGCGATCGAGTATAGCGGCACGCACGTCCAACGGCAGAAACTTGACGATCGGGGATTGCAGTCCCTCCTCCAGGTCTTCCCTGTTATTGACCTTGATGTAGGCTAGCCCCCGGGCACCATAAATACCGACAAACCTGGTGTAATCATCTATCTGCTTGCGACTGATCTCGTTGCCACCAGGCACTTTCAATGCCGTGACCCGGCCCTTTGGATCATTGGCCGGCCCGGAAAACACCTTGAAATCCACTTCTGTCATCAGGTCCTTGATTTCCACCAATTCGAGGGGAATCCGCAAATCCGGTTTATCGCTGCCATAGCGCATAATGGCCTCGCTATGAGGCATGGAGGGGAAATCCCCCAGATCCACCTCGAGCACCTCCTGGAAAACCGTGCGGATCATTTCCTCATTGATGGCCATGATCTCCGCTTCCGAGGTAAACGACATTTCCACATCAACCTGGGTAAATTCAGGCTGGCGGTCGGCCCGGAGGTCTTCGTCACGGAAACATTTTGCGATCTGGTAATAACGGTCCACCCCCGACACCATCAGCAACTGCTTGAACAATTGTGGCGACTGCGGCAGCGCAAAGAACTTGCCTTCGTGGGTGCGGCTCGGCACCAGGTAATCGCGGGCGCCCTCCGGCGTGGCCCGGGTCAGGATCGGGGTTTCAATATCCAGAAATCCCCGTTGATCAAGAAAGTTGCGGATAATATTGGTCACTCTGGAGCGAAACCGCATGTTGTTGAGCATTTCCGGCCGGCGCAGGTCCAGATAGCGGTACTTGAGCCGCACTTCCTCGCCCACCTTGTTGTGCTGATCCAGCGGGAAGGGCGGCGTTTCAGAGGCATTCAGTATCTGCACCGCCAGACCATAAACTTCAATCTGACCAGTGGCCATTTCCGGGTTGACGGTTTCGGGGGTTCTGGCGCGAACCCGACCAGTCACCTGCAGCACGTACTCACTGCGAACCCGGTCGGCAAGGGCAAAATGCTCGCCGCAATCCGGGTCAAACACGACCTGCACGATACCTTCACGATCGCGCAAATCGACAAAGATCACACCCCCGTGGTCGCGGCGACGATCCACCCAACCGCACAGGGTGACTTCCTGATCAATGTGTTCGGCGCCGAGCACACCACAATAACTTGTCCGCATCATGTCTTCCCGTTGTTAATCTAATGGAGGCCGGGCAGGGCTTCCGGTGGTATTGGTTCAGGCAGCGGGGGTGGAACCGGCAGCCTCTTTGGGTTTTGCTTCAGGCTTTGCCTTGCTTTCCGAGGGCTGGTCGCCGGCAATATTCTTTCTTTTCTCTTTTTTGAAGTCCGTTTCATACCAGCCACTGCCACTCAGCCGGAAACCGGCAGCCGTCAACTGTTTTTTCAATTCCGACTGATGACAAACCGGACAATCCGTCAATGGTTTGTCACTGATTTTTTGGAGTGCCTCCAGTGCATGACCACAGGCCTGACATTGATAACTGTAAATCGGCATAACTAAATACCCTGATTCTAGAGCGGGCAGAACGCCCCTGATAAAAGCGGCGCATTATACCCCAGTAACCAGGGGGCTAGAAGATTGGATAAAGCCTGAATCCGCGCAATCGCCAACACAATATGCAAAAATCTGCCGCAAAAGCTAGTTGCGCAAGGCGGTGAAGCCGTCCCCAACCAGTACATTGACAACTGAATCGACCCGCGCAGCCAGCAACTCCCCGGTATACTCCTGTGCCTGCAACCGCCCCCAAATGGGGTCGGGCCAGGCGCCGTCCGTTTTATAGCGGGCGATATGATGTACATGCAGTTGGGCCACCCGGTTGCCCAGGGTCGCGATATTGACCTTATCCGGGGAGAACACATCCACCAATGTCTCCGCCAGCAGAGAAGATTCGCGAACCAGCTGATACTGGTCCTGTTCTGACAAATGATAAATTTCTGTCACATCGGCAATCCGTGGCACCAGAATAAACCAGGGATAATTGGCATCGCGGTGAAGCAATAACCGGCACAACGGAAAGTCACCAATAATTACCGTGTCAGCCATCAGCGCAGAATCGAGCTCAAACATTTAACAACCTCTTGTCCTGTACCCAAAGCGGGCTCCACCGTAAAATAGCGGTTTTTACACTCACCTCCAAGACAAAGAATCAACTATGCGTGCCAGCCAGTTTTTGATCGCTACCCAAAAAGAAACCCCGGCCGATGCCGAAGTCATCAGCCATCAATTGATGATTCGCGCCGGCATGATCCGCAAGTTGGCCGCCGGGCTCTACAACTGGTTGCCTCTGGGATTGCGGGTGCTGCGCAAAGTGGAGACCATTGTCCGCGAAGAAATGAACCGGGCCGGCGCCATGGAAGTCCTGATGCCGGTGACCCAACCGGCGGAACTGTGGCAGGAGTCCGGTCGCTGGGAACAATACGGGCCGGAACTGCTGAGAATGAAAGACCGTCACGACCGCGCCTTCTGCCTCGGCCCGACCCACGAGGAAGTCATTACCGACCTGGTCCGCAACCAGCTGCGCAGTTACAAGCAACTGCCCGCCAATTTCTATCAGATTCAGACCAAATTCCGGGACGAAATCCGCCCCCGCTTTGGCATCATGCGCGCACGGGAATTTCTGATGAAGGATGCCTACTCCTTTCATGCGGATCAGGCCAGCCTGCAGCAGACCTATGACACCATGCACGCGGCTTACACCACTATTTTCAGCCGTCTCGGCCTCGACTTCAGGCCCGTCCTGGCGGATACCGGCAGCATTGGCGGCAACCACTCCCATGAATTTCATGTGCTGGCGGCCTCCGGCGAGGACGATATCGCCTTCTCCAACGCCAGCGACTATGCCGCCAACGTGGAAATGGCCGAAGCCATGGCACCGACCGGCAGTCGGCCAACTGCATCGACAGACATGCAGGAAGTGGCGACACCGGGCCAGCACAGCATTGAACAGGTCAGCCGGTTTCTCGGAGTAAAACCTGAGCAGGTCGCAAAAACCCTGATCGTGCTGGGAGAACCTGACCAAAACACCACCGCACTGGTGGCACTTGTGCTGCGGGGCGACCACGAACTCAACGCTATCAAGGCCGAGAAACTGCAGGGCGTGGCATCACCACTGACCTTTGCCAGCGAAGCACAGGTAAAAGCCATACTGGGATGTTCTGTGGGATCCATCGGTCCGGTAGCGCTCAGCATTCCGACCATTGTGGATCGCAGCGCGGCCCATCTGGCAGATTTTGTCTGTGGTGCCAACCGTGATGATTACCACCTCACCGGTGTCAACTGGGAGAGGGACTGCCCGCCGCTGCAAGTCGAGGACATTCGCAATGTGGTCCCCGGCGACGCCAGTCCCGACGGCCAGGGCACACTGGAAATCAAACGCGGCATTGAAGTGGGACATATTTTTCAATTGGGCACCAAATACAGTGAGGCCATGAACGCCCGGGTACTCAATGAAGAAGGCCGCGAGCAGGTCATGTTGATGGGCTGCTACGGTATCGGCGTAAGCCGCGTTGTGGCCGCTGCCATCGAGCAGAATCATGACGAAAAAGGCATCATCTGGCCCGATGCCCTGGCCCCTTTCCAGGTCGCAGTAGTGCCGATCAATCTGCACAAGTCCGAACCGGTTCGCGATGCATGCGAAACGCTCTATTCCGATCTGCAACAGGCAGGTTTTGACGTACTGTTAATGGATGAAGAGAAAGCCCGGCTAGGGGTCATGCTGGCAGATATTGAATTAATGGGCATTCCTCACCGCATCGTCGTGGGTGACCGCGGGCTTGAACAGGGTCAGGTGGAATATTACAACCGTCGCAGCGGGGAAAGCTGCCAAATCGCGGCAACGGAATTGCCTGAATTTCTGGCACAGGCCCTCGGATGAGCGCTTCGGTCGGCCAGCGAATCGCGCGAGGGCTGACACTGACGACCACCGCTCTCTGGCTGAGCGCTTCTCTCGCGGGCGATGCGCAGGAAGTGGATCAGGCTCTGTTGACCCTCCTGAAAAAGACCGTGGAACAGGCCGACAGCTTTGAGGATCGTTTCGATGCCGAGGTATGGCTGATGGCAAAATCCACCCAGCTTGCCCGGTATATTCCTGACAGCGAGGAGCGACTCGACCTGCTGCGAAAAATCCATCAGGCCGCCACGCGGGCAGAACTGTCGCCGGAAGTGGTTCTCGCGGTTATTCAGGTGGAAAGTCACTTTGACTCCTACGCAGTCTCCAGTGCTGGCGCTCAGGGTATGATGCAGGTCATGCCCTTCTGGAAGCACGAAATTGGCCGGGCGGATGATAACCTGATCAACATTGATACCAATCTGCGCTATGGCTGCACCATTCTCAAGTATTATCTGGACAAGGAAAATGGCAATCTCGCACTGGCGCTCGCCCGCTATAACGGCAGCTACGGCAAAACCTGGTACCCCGAGAGAGTGATGCTGGCCTGGGATAACTGGCGCTAAAAACAAACAACAAAATGACAACCCGGAGGTTTTTTAAGCAAAAACCTCCGGATAAAACCTATAAAGAAAACACAAAAAAATGCCAGCTAAAGCTGGCATTTTTTTAGTTAAACTCAGGCAATTGCCTCAGGCAATAACAGTTACGTTTTGTGCCTGCGGGCCTTTCTGGCCTTCGGTCACTTCGAAAGAAACCTGCTGCCCCTCATACAGTGTGCGACGGCCTGTACCGTTAATAGCACTGAAATGTACAAAGACGTCCTTACCACCTTCCTGCGCAAGAAAGCCATACCCTTTTTCTTCATTGAACCACTTAACGGTACCGGTAACTAAATCTGACATAAAATCCTCGTAAGCACTTAGTGCCAACCTCGGGTTGGCGGTGTAAATATACGGGCAGCTAAAGACCCGCAATTCCCACTTTAAAGCGGCTTACAAAAACGCGCAAGCAAAAATACCTTGACATACTCCCCAAAGCGCTGTCACCGGGCAAAATCCCTAGGGCAGCCCATCAAACTCTTCACCCTCTTTCACCTCGGGCGGCAACAAATTCTCTCTGGTCATCCGCAGTGCCATCAACGTATTTGCCGCCACGTAGATGGAAGAGTACGTACCGATTACCACACCCACAATCAGTGCAATTGCAAAATTGTGAATCAGCTCGCCGCCAAAAATAAACAGCGCCACCAGCACAAAAATTGTGGTCAGAGAAGTAATCAGTGTGCGCTGCAACGACTGTGTCAGAGACTCATTAATAACTTCTTTCGCATCCGCCATTCGCAACAGTCGAAAATTTTCCCGTATTCGGTCAAATACGACAATCGTGTCATTTAGGGAATAACCGATCACAGCGAGCACCGCCGCCAGTACTGTGAGATCAAATTCCAGCCCCATAATCGAGAAAAACCCGAGGGTGATAACCACATCGTGAACCAGTGCAACAACAGCACCGATCGAAAATTTGTATTGAAACCGGATGGCCACATAGAGCATCACCACGGCCAGCGCAGCCAGCATGCCCAGACCGCCATCTTCGCGGAGCTCATCGCCCACCTGGGGACCCACATAATCCACCCGACGCATTTCGATCTCGCTGTCGGTGTTGTTTTTCAGCGCAGCAAACACCTCATCGGACAAACCGGCTGCCGGTTCACCCTGCAAACGAATCAGCACATCGCTCTCGGAACCGAAGTAGATTACAGTGGGGTTTTCAAAGCCGCTCTCCGTGAGCTGTGCGCGAATCACCGATAAATCGGCTGGTTGTGGATAGCCCACCTCAATCTGGGTGCCTCCGGTAAAATCGAGACCCAGCACGATGCCTTTCACCGACAGGGAAACCAGCGAACCCAGCACCAACAAAATGGAGATGATTGCCGCCAACTTGCGCTGGCCCATGAAATCAATAACACGTAGCGTTGTCATGGTGAGCTCCTAAATCCAGACTTTGTTAATGGTACGGCCACCATAGACCAGATTGACCAGCGCTCTGGTACCCAGAATTGCGGTGAACATCGAGGTCAAAATACCGATCGACAGAGTAACTGCAAAGCCCTGCACCGGCCCGGAACCAACGGCATATAGAATCACCGCCACGATCAGTGTGGTCAGGTTGGCATCCAGAATCGAGACAAAAGCCCGATCGTAACCGGCATTGATGGCCGACTGGGGTGGCAGACCATTGGCCAACTCCTCCCTGATTCGCGAAAAGATCAGCACATTGGCATCCACTGCCATCCCCACCGTCAGCACAATACCGGCAATACCCGGCAGGGTCAGCGTGGCACCCAGCAGTGACATGGCAGCAACCATGATGACCAGATTGAGAGCGAGCGCCACATTGGCAAAGATGCCAAAGACCCGGTAGTACACCAACATAAAGAGCAGCACCATCACCATGCCGATGGTGACCGATTTAACCCCCAGGGCAATATTCTCGGCGCCCAGCGAAGGACCGATGGTCCTCTCTTCTACAAAATACATGGGTGCCGCCAGGCCGCCAGCACGGAGCAACAGTGCCAGCTCCGAGGACTCGCGGGGATTATCAAGACCGGTAATGCGGAAGGTTTTGCCCAGCGCGCTGCGAATGGTGGCCAGACTGATAATTTTCTTTTCAACGTAGCGCTCGGACGTCGCAACCTGCTCACCCTTTTCATTGGTGGTATAGATCGTGCGGGTCTTGTACTCGATAAACAGCACACCCAGGCGGCGATCAATATTTTTGCGGGAAACCCGGTGCATTCGGGCACCGCCATCACTGTCCAGCGTGATATTCACCTGCGGAAAGCCATTTTCATCGAAGGAAGCCGACGCGTTCGACACGTGGTCGCCCGTAATCACCACCGTGCGTTCCAGCCAGGCATCGGGAAAACGTGACTTATCATTCAGAAATTCAAATTTTTCTGCGGTGACCACGTTCTGTTCTTCGGCCTCAAGACGGAATTCAAGGTTGGCTGTTTTGCCGATAATCCGCTTCGCCTCAGCCGTATCCTGAACCCCGGGCAGCTCCACCATCACCCGGTTGCGACCCTGACGCTGTACGATGGGCTCGGACACTCCCAGTTCATTAACCCGGTTTCGGAGGGTCACCAGGTTCTGGTTCAGTGCGTAATCCTCAACTTCCCTGATCGCAGAGTCCGACATCGTGGACCGGATAGTGTACAAGCCGCCTTCCGTGGAGAGCTGCGCCGTCAGATCGCGGAAGTCGCGACGGAGAATCTGGTTCGCCTCATCCCGCTCTTCTTCAGTGCGGAACTTGCTGACAATCGTCCCCTCTTCCAGCTTCACCGTGTGGTAACGCAGCTTCTGCTCACGCATGGCACCGCGTATCTCCCGAACCGAAGACTCCATCCGCTTGCCAACCACTTCGTCAACATTGACCTCCAGCAGAAAATGCACGCCACCACTGAGGTCGAGCCCGAGCTTCATCGGCTGTGCCCCCAGCGCAGCGAGCCAATCGGGGGTCGTCGGTGCGAGATTCAGCGCTACCACGTAATCAAAACCGAGAGCCCGCTGAATGACCCTTTTGGCCGGCAGCTGCTGATCTCGCTCCTTCAGGCGAATGAGGGCGCTTTCACCAGTACTCTCTGCACCGAAGTACTCGATACCTTCATCCTTGAGCGCCCGCTCCATCTGATCCAGCAACTGCTGATCGACCACGGTCGCACTACTCTGTCCGGAAACCTGTACAGCCGGATCAGGCACGTACAGATTGGGCAGGGCATACACCACTCCCAACGAGACGACAAAGAGAATCAGCAGGTATTTCCATAACGGATAACGGTTCATATCACTAGTCTTTTATTGAGTCCTGAACGAGAAGCTGACCATTATAGGGTGGAAGCAGCGCCCTTGTCAGAAACGGCGGAAAATATCGAGCACCCCTCACATATTGGGGCAAATGAGCAAACCTCAAGCGGGCTGTTCCAGACCCTGCTGGTCATAGAACCGCAGGGCGAATTCATCGAGATCACCATCGGTGATTGCCTGACGGATATCGGTCATCAACGTCTGATAATAACGCAGGTTGTGCAGTGTGTTCAGTTGAGCGCCGAGTATTTCACCACACTTTTCCAGATGATGCAGATAGGCCCGGCTAAAATTCTGGCAGGTATAACAGTCACAGTTCGCATCGAGCGGGCGGGTATCGTGCCGGTGCACCGCGTTGCGGATCTTGACGACACCGGCGCTGGTGAACAAATGTCCATTGCGCGCATTGCGGGTTGGCATCACACAGTCAAACATGTCGATACCCCGCCGCACGGCTTCGAGAATATCCTGCGGCTTGCCCACACCCATCAGATAGCGGGGCTTGTCCCGGGGCATTTTCGGCGGCAGATAATCCAGAATTCGCAACATATCCTCTTTCGGCTCACCCACCGATAAACCACCGATGGCGTAGCCGTCAAAACCGATTGACTCGAGACCGGCCAGGGAGGCGTCGCGAAGATCCTCATACATGCCGCCCTGCACAATACCAAACAGCGCAGAGGGATTGTCGCCGTGGGCATCCTTGCTGCGCTTTGCCCAGCGCTGCGAAAGCTCCATCGAGGCACGGGCCTGCTGTTCAGTTGCCGGGTAAGGGGTGCACTCATCAAAGATCATCACCACGTCCGCACCGAGCTGCTGCTGCACCCGAATGGATGTCTCCGGATCGAGGAACACGGCACTGCCATCGATCGGCGAACGAAAAGCCACACCCTGCTCGGAAATCTTGCTGATCGCCCCGAGGCTGAACACCTGAAAGCCGCCGGAGTCGGTCAGGATTGGTCCCGGCCAATGCATAAATTCATGCAACCCGCCGTGCTCCATCACCACATCTGTGCCGGGGCGCAGCATCAGGTGGAAGGTATTGCCGAGCAGAATCTGGGCCCCTATGGCCTCAATATCCCTCGGCAACATGCCCTTGACGGTGCCGCAGGTACCCACCGGCATAAATGCCGGCGTTTCAACCGTGCCGCGGGGGAAGGTCATTCTGCCACGGCGCGCCTCGCCATCGCGGCACGCCACCTCAAAGGACATAAAACAACTGTTTCTCATTGGGGAATGTCCTCTGCGGCAGCGGGATTGCGGGTCAAAAACATGGCATCGCCATAACTGAAAAACCGATAGCGTTCCGCCACCGCCTGCCGGTAGGCGTTCATCATGTGTGTGTACCCGGAGAAGGCACTCACCAGCATCAGCAACGTCGATTCCGGCAAGTGGAAATTGGTCAGCAGGGCATCCACCAGTTTGAACGAATAACCGGGGTAGATAAAAATATCGGTCTCACCGGTCATCGGTTGTATCTGGCCACCGGCGGCGGCACTTTCCAGGCATCGTACGCTGGTGGTTCCAACCGCAATAACCCGACCGCCCCGGGCGCGGGTCTCCCGCACCTGCTGACAGACCTCAGCCGAGACCTCGATCACCTCAGAGTGCATATGGTGATCGTGAATATGGTCAACCCGCACCGGCTGAAAGGTGCCCGCCCCCACATGCAGCGTGACAAAGGCAAAATCCACCCCCTTCGCGCGAAGCTGGTCGAGCAGCGCCCGATCAAAGTGCAGCCCCGCCGTGGGCGCGGCTACCGCGCCGGGCTTTTCAGCGTACACCGTCTGGTAGCGCTCCCGGTCAGCCGGGTTATCGGCGCGATCAATATAGGGCGGCAAAGGCATATGGCCGTGATTTTCCAGAATGTCCAGAGCCGTCCTGTCACCGAGAAAATGCAGTTGGAACAGATCACCATAGCGACCTTCCACCTCGGCTTCCACACCGCCTTCGAACTGAATTCGGGTGCCCGCTTTTGGTGATTTGCTGGCACGCAGATGAGCTAGCAATCGTTGGTCGTCCAACAGGCGCTCCACCAACATTTCCACCTTGCCGCCGGAGTCCTTCTGGCCAAACAAACGGGCCGGAATCACCCGGGTGTCATTGAACACCAGCAGATCACCGGGATTCACCAGCAAACTGATCGCCGGAAACTGCAGATGCTGCAACGCTCCCGTCATACCATCCACCACCAGAAGACGGCTGTCACGGCGTTCAGCCGCGGGCTGACGGGCAATCAGCTCATCGGGCAGAGGGTAATGAAAATGGTCTCGGCGCATACGTTTGGGGGAGGCTTGTAAAAGGCCGCAAGGGTAATGGAAATCCACCGCCAGAGCCAGCGCACCCATCAATCAGAACAACACCGCTCTATTGCTTCTCCGGGGACCACTGCTATAATCGCGCCCCTGTGCCAGAGTGGTGAAATTGGTAGACACAGGGGATTCAAAATTCTCAAGCGATTTTGTATCCCAAGGGAAAATAGTAAAATCTAAGCAGTGCCAGAGTGGTGAAATTGGTAGACACAGGAGATTCAAAATCTCCCGCCAGCAATGGTGTGCCGGTTCGAGTCCGGCCTCTGGTACCATCCCCCCCTTACATAAACGCAACGGATTATTTTATACCCCACAACCTAGATAGAAATTCTGGGATACAACTGGGATACAAATCTGAGTAATGTGAAGAAATCTAAAGCATGCCTTCTAATAAACATTTCAAGCTACACCACACCTATTACCAAAGCTAAAGACTATAGCTTTCTACCCTCTCGAAATATCTCAGTATGTCCATGAGCAATTGACCAGCTTCTTTAGGTTCTACTAACCTTACATCCGTGACCCCGCTCAACAGGGTCAGAACCTGCCAAACTGGGGAAAAACCAACAACCCTTTAGGGACACCCTCCCCTCTACTAGCCGGCAAAAAGGTGAAATGCTGGCACTGGCCATTTTACCGTATCTCTCCCGACACCGCCTAAAGAGATTTCAGTCCTTTCGATGAGTCTGCCGAAACCCTTAGGGCGTGTCCCGGGAGCTCATTGCGCACCAATGATACTATCGTGCCCTCGAAAAACAGCAGGAACAGCTTTAAATGCGCGAACAACTGGAGCGATATCAGGTCTGGATTTATCTGGTTGCCATCCTGGTCGGCATGGCCATCGGCTGGATGTCACCAGAGCAGACCCGTCATTGGGAAGCGCTGCTTTGGCCCGCACTGGGCGTTCTCCTGTACACCACTTTCACTCAGGTACCACTGATACATCTCAGGTCGGCATTTCGTGATCGCCGCTTTCTGGCCGCTTTGCTGACGGGCAATTTTATCCTGATACCGGTGGTCGTTGGTCTTCTGTTGTGGCTGATACCGGATGATCCCGCTATTCGTCTCGGCGTGCTGCTGGTACTGCTGGTACCCTGTACGGACTGGTTTATCAGTTATACCCATCTCGGTGGTGGGGACGGTGCCCGGGCCATCGCGGCCGCGCCGATCCTGCTGATTGTGCAGCTCATTTTGCTACCCGTTTATATCTGGCTTTTCATGGGCAATATCGCCATTGAGCTGGCGGTCGGCAGCCACTTGCTGCCAGCCTTCTTCGGATTGATTGTCACCCCACTGATCCTGGCCTGGTTAACCGAACAGTTGACGGAAAAGCACCCGCGCGCGCAAACACTGGTGGACTGGCTTGGGTGGCTGCCCGTGCCGTTGCTGGCATTGGTGGTGTTTCTAATTGCCGGCTCCCAGGTCAGCCTGGTGATCGACAATGGCGCCCTGCTGTGGTCGGCGCTTGTGGTTTTTGTGCTTTACCTGATTGCCGCCGCCATTATCGGCAAGGGGCTCAGTGAGCTATTCGGGTTCACGCCCACTATCGGCCGTACCCTCACCTTCAGCTTTGGTACCCGCAACTCCTTCGTCATGCTGCCGCTGGCGCTGTCACTGCCGGAGCCCTGGCGTGCCGCCATCGTTGTCATCGTCTTCCAATCCCTGGTCGAGTTGTTCGGCATGGTCGCATATCTGCGCTGGCTGCCGCGCCTGATCAGGAATGCCGACTGAGCCGGGAACGCAGCCTTACCCGGCGCAACAGGACAATTGAGTCACATCCGTGGTAAAAGTCTGGGCGCAGAGCTTGAGCCCTTCCACCATGGTCAGGTAGGGAAACAGCTCTTCAGCCATTTCCTGCACGGTCATATTGGCCCGCATCACCATTACTGCCGTCTGGATCAGTTCTCCAGCCTCGGCGGCAACTGCCTGCACTCCCAGCAAGCGGCCTGAATCCTGTTCGACCACCATCTTGATAAAGCCGGCGGTGTCGAAATTCACCAAGGCGCGCGGCACACTGTCCAAACTGAGCACGCGAGTATCGACCTGCAACCCCTGCGTGGTCGCCTGTTCTTCCGTCAAGCCAACGGTCGCCACCTGTGGATCGGTAAAAATCACCGCCGGCATGGCGCTGAGGTCAAGCAGAGCGTCGCCGCCGCTCATGTTGACCCCGGCCCGGCTGCCCCCGGCGGCGGCCACATAGACGAACTGGGGGTGATCGGTGCAATCGCCCGCCGCATAGATGCCTGGCACGTTGGTTTGCATTCGCCCATCCACCTGAATCGCGCCACGCACTGTCTTCACGCCAATCTGTTCCAGACCCAACCGTTCGGTATTGGGTGTGCGTCCGGTGGCGATCAACAACTGCTCTGCTCGCAATTCCCCGGCATTGGTATCCAGTATGAACTCTCCATCGGCGTAATCGACCCGGCTGGCCTGGGTCCGCAGCAATACCCGAATGCCTTCCTGCTCAAAGGCCTTCCGAATAACATCGCCTACAGCCGGATCGTCACGGGATAGCAACCGGCTACGCGCCAGGATGGTTACATGACTGCCCAGCCGCGCAAAGGCCTGGGCAAGCTCCAATGCCACCGCTGATCCCCCGATCACCAGCAGGCGCTCTGGGATGATGGATAGCGACAAGGCGGAGGTGGAAGTCAGGTACGGCGTATCGGCCAACCCCGCAATGGGTGGGATCGCCGGCCGCGCACCCGTGCCGATAAATGCCCGATCAAATTTGATCCGCCGCACTTCGCCCTCCGTGGTGGTGACGTCGAGCGCATTGGCCGTCACGAATTGCGCTGTTCCCTGGATCAGGGTAATGGCCGGGTTGTCACGTAGAATACGGGCATATTTAGCCTCGCGTAGCGCTTCCACCAATCCCTGCTGTTGTTCCAGCAATTTGCCACGATCGACAGTCGGTGCCCGGGCGCCGAGCCCATCGTCAAAGGGGCTATTGCGTCGAAGGTGAGCGATATGCGCCGCTCGGATCATGGTCTTCGACGGTACGCATCCGGTATTCACGCAGGTGCCACCAATGGTGTCTCGCTCGATCACGGTTACCCGGGCGCCGCGTTCCGTCGCTTTCAATGCCGCGGCCATGGCGGCACCGCCGGTACCGATGACAGCAATGTGAATCGCTTGCGCTCCACTCATGACAGTTTCCTATCCGAAAATTACCCTACAATCTCATTACTTCTGACCTGCCGAGCTTTGTTTGAGGGTAGATGGATAACCGGCATTGGCCGTGGCCTCCGTCAACTCTGTAACGGAGGTTTGCGTGTCCTCGAAGGTGACCCTGGCTTCGCGCTGCTCGAAGCTGACATCGACTTGCCTGACACCCTCGACCCGCTTGAGCGTAGTCTTTACGGTGATCGGGCAGGCGGAACAGGTCATGCCGGGCACACCCAAGGTAATGGTCTGTTCGGCGGCCCAGAGAGGCAGACTGATGACGAATGTGAAACTCACTAGCAAGGACTTTTTCATGTTGCGGACCTCTCAGTAAAACAGGGGTAGGACATAGGGGAACACCGCGGCGATGGCGATCAGCAACGCTACGAACCAGAAGGCGGCTCTGTAAGCGCCATGCACCCTGGGTGCAGCGCACACATCGCCGGGTTCACAAGCCCTGGCCGGCCGGTATATCTGGCGCCAGGCCAACACCATGGCCACCAGGGCAGCGCCCAGAAACCAGGGACGGTAGGGTTCCAATGCGGTTAAATTACCGATCCAGGCGCCGGAAAAACCCAGCACCACCAACACCAACGGTCCCAGGCAACAGGCAGAGGCCACCAAGGCTGCGACACCCCCGACAAGCAACGAACCGCGTCCTGATTTGGATGCAGGCATGGACAAATCTCCTGTTGTTTCATTCACCACTGTGGCAAGCTTACCTCCGTAGTCGACTACGGAGTCAAACAGCGTGTCCGGTTCTCAAAACACATCCATGACCATCGGCAGTCTGGCCAATGCGGCAGAGATAAACGTCGAAACCATTCGCTATTACCAGCGGCTGGGGCTGATGACAGAGCCTGAGAAGCCCTTAGGCGGGATTCGCCGCTATAACGACGACGCGCTGGCACGGCTTCGATTCATCCGCAGGGCGCGATGGCTGGGATTCAGTCTGGAGGAAATCGGAGAACTGCTGAAACTCGAAGACGGCACCCATTGCGACGAAGCCAAAGCGCTGGGTGGGCGCAAGCTGGGCAATGTGCGAGACAAGATCCGAAGTCTTCAGCAAATTGAAGGTGTGCTCGACCAACTCGTCGAGGAATGCTGCACCCAGAAGGACAATGTCAGCTGCCCGCTGATCGCTTCGCTCCACGAGGGGTTTGAGACAGTTACTCAATGATGGCAGCAGCAGATCCGCATCTCGAAAACGCTCATGCATCCCTATCTACTCACGATGCAATCATCGAAGATTTGGCGGCGCATCAAAGATCAGGATGATTCCGGCTGGCTACCCTCTGACTTGATTCAACTCCACGGTCACATGAGCAAGCTCTTTGTATACGCCTAAATACCGTTTGATATCGTCAGGCGCTACGGTTTCATCCACCACGAGCGACAAGATGCACGCGTAGCGTCCCTTGCCCACGCGCCAGACATGCAAATCCGATATTGCCGCGTCTACCGGCGCCGACTTGATGGCATGGTGTATCTCCGCCACCACAGGCGCATCCATTTCTGCATCCAGAAGCACGCGCCCGGTATCTCGCAAAAGCCCGTAGGCCCAGGCAGAAACCAGGCCTGCACCCACAATACCCATTACCGGGTCCAGCCAACTGGCCCCCCACCACTTGCCCCCAAACAAGGCGACGATTGCCAATAGCGAGGTTGCCGCATCGGTCATGACATGCAGATAGGCAGAACGCAAATTGAGGTCGTGGTGATGGTGATGGCTGTCGTGGCTGTCCGTGTCATGGTGATGAGCATGGCCATCTTTCAATAACCAGGCACAGGCGAGATTGACCAACAATCCTAGTATGGCAATCAGGATCGCCTGGTCATAGTGAATGGGGCTCGGTGCCAGCAAGCGTTCAACGGATTGAAACAACATCAACCCGGCGACTCCGACCAACAAAATCGCACTGGTGTAACCGCCCAGGACTTCAATTTTCCAGGTGCCGAAGGCGAAGCGTTTGCTATGGGCCAAACGCCGTGCTGCGCCGTAAGCCAGGACCGACAAACCCAACGCCATGGCATGGGAACTCATGTGCCAACCATCGGCCAATAGCGCCATGGAGTTGTAAATCCATCCCCCGGCGATTTCCACCACCATGGTAATTGCGGTGAGCCAAACCGCCCACCGGGTGTTTCGTTCCGCTAACGGATTGCCGTCATCAAAAATATGGGAATGCTGCCAAGGAATGGTGTTGTCAATTTTTTCCAAAAGACTAGTACCTCAATGCGTCGTCATATATACTATACCCCAGTATACTTTTTTACACTAGAGAATAATGATCATGGCACACACAAACAGGGATCAAAAAAAGCTCTTAACCCGGGTTCGACGCATTAAGGGGCAGGCTGAAGCCATTGAAAAAGCCCTGGATCAGGGCAAGGATTGCACCGCCATACTGCAACAGATAGCGGGCATACGCGGTGCTATCAATGGCCTGATGACCGAAGTGCTCGAAGGTCATCTGCGTGAACACCTGGGTGCCGAGGACATTTCTCAGGCACAGCGTCAGCAGGAACTCGATGATGTCATCGGCATACTCCGATCGTATTTGAAATAGGTCATTTAACGATTAATTCCGAAATACCGGTGAAGACATTGCGAACGCACCTGAAACGATGGGCCAGACTTATCAGGCAGGACATGTATACGGTGTGGCTGGTTGCGCGGGACTCTCGCACCCCTCTGCACACCAAAATACTGGCCTTCGTCGTCGGTGCCTATGCTTTTTCACCTATCGACCTCATTCCAGACTTCATCCCGGTCATTGGTTACCTGGATGACTTATTGATCGTTCCGGCGGGCATCTGGCTGGTACTAAAAATGACTCCAAAGCTTGTTATTCAAGACAACCGCGAACGCGCTAGACTCTACCACCCAACGCCGATCAGCCCGGTCGCGGCAGGCGTCATTATCAGTCTGTGGCTATCCGCTATAGCGGTATCAATCTATCTATGGGGATATTGATGACGCAATTTAATTATCGCCTCCACTTGATTTGCTCAGGCCAGCGCACTACTGCCTCACGTAACGCCATGGGGGTCCAGTCGTTTCCATGTGGTTGCCTTTCTGCTAGGCTCACGATCAAATTCCGGGACCACTTGCATGATTAAACGCTGTTTCATAGTCGCAATGACGCTGTTGATTGCTTTGCAGTCAGTGGCGTCTATTGCCTATGAGGCACAGCCGCACAACCCCGCAATGCCACATTATGATGCGCATTCACACGAATCAGCGGATTTTGACAGCGATAATCAGGCAACCAAGTCGTCTCCCGACAACCCAAGTCATTCATCCGACCACAGTCATCACAGCCATGGCGACCTCCACTTGGTGTTGAGGGGGACCCTCACAGCCATTTCCGGCGTGACTGCGGGAATAGTACTGTCCGACTACCAAGCCAACTTCACCACCGGGGTTCAATCCCCCCTGTTCCGCCCTCCTATTGCCTGACCCTACGAGCACCTTCCCCATCCGGGGAATAACCGTCATTTAGACTTTTGTAGGAGCAGTCCCATGCTTTTCAGAATGCCCATGAAAAATGGGCGGCGCGCAATGCCGTGCCACTCTATTATCCATGCCTTTTGCCTTCTAGCGCTGGCATTCGGTTCCGCCCTTGCACACGCCGGGGAGAAACCGCTCACTCTGTCCAAAGCTCTCTCGCGGGCCATGGCACAAAACCCCGGCCTCCAGGTCTTCGATTTTCGCCTTCAGGGCCTTGAGGGTCGCCGCGTTACGGCAGATCAAAATCCTGCCCTGGAGGCCGGCCTGGAAGTGGAAAACTTCCTCGGCAGCGACAATCTGCGAGGGGTCGACGGGGCGGAGTACACCCTGTCCTTGTCATCGGTTCTCGAACTTGGCGGCAAGCGTCAGGCCCGCGTCAGCGTAGTTGACTCACTATACGGGCGGGTCGAGGCCGAGCGCCGGGCCGAGACCCTGGATCTCTTGGGACAGGTGACCCAGCGCTTTGTCGCCACCCTGGCCCTGCAGGAAAAAATCGAACTGGCCGCTGAAGCCGTGGCGCTGGCCGAGGCCACCCACGAGATCGTCACCCGACGTGCCGACCGGGGGGCGACTCCCCAGGCCGAGGTCATGCGCGCCAAGGCCGCGCTCACCCGGAGTCGTATTCAGCAGTCCCGTCTGCGAGCCGCATACGAGAGCCGGAAAATGGCTCTGGCTTCCCTGTGGGGCGATACCAGCCCGGACTTTCAGATTCTGGAAGGCGATCTGTTCCAGTTCGACTCCTCCGACGACTTCGATGCCCTGTACCAGCGGGTCAGTGACAGCCCGGCCATTCAAATCTACGCCAGCGAACAGCGTATCCGTGAAGCGGAGATTCAGCTGGCCCGCAGCCAGTCCGAGAGCGACATCCGTTGGCAGGTGGGCGTCCGGCGCTTCGAAGAGACGGATGACACCGCCTTGACCGCTGGTTTCTCAGTACCGCTCTTCTCCGGACGGCGTAATCGCGGCGAGGTGCAGGCCGCTCTGGCGGCGCGGGATGAGGTCCGATTCCGCAGGGAGGATACCCTGCTGCGCCTCCATTCGCGCCTGTTCGACGCCTACCACTTGCGGCAACAAAACATCGAGACTGTTGAGCAAATCCGCGGCCAAATGCTTCCCGACCTAACCGAGGCACTCACTCAGACCCGCGAGGCCTACGAAGGTGGCCGCTACAGCTATGTGGAATGGACCGCCGCCCAGCGGGAGCTGCTCTCAGCACAGCAGGCACTGGTCGACGCCGCCACCACGGCCCTGCTCAACCAGGCGTTGATCGAACAACTTACGGCGCAGCCACTCGCCACTGTCCCGGGCGCCCCGACGCGCTAACCCACGAATTCAGGATTCAAACCATGCAACTGATAAAACAATTCTGTCTGATTCTGGTGGCCAGCTACCTTGCCATCAGTCCCTTGCACGCTGCCGAGGAACAACAGGACGAATCGCAGGCCGAGGCTAAAGGGCCTCACGGCGGCATACTGCTGCAACAGAACGACGCCACCGTCGAACTGCAAATCTTTGAGCAGGGGGTCCCCCCGGAATACCGGGCCTGGGTCACCAGGGATGGCCGCGCCGTTACCGATGATATTGACCTCAATGTCCAGCTCACCCGCCTGGGCGGGCAAGTGGACACATTCGACTTCGCCTACCGGGGGGACTACTGGCTGGGGGATGGCGTGGTGACCGAACCCCACTCCTTCGACGTGGAGGTCACGCTCGCCATGGACGGCAAGAACTACCGCTGGCACTGGCAATCTCACGAGGGTCGGACCCGGATCGCCCCGGCTATCACCCAAAAAGCGGGTATCACAACGGCCGCAGCCGGGCCGGGTGCCATCGAGCGCAGCCTCACCACCTACGGCAGCCTGACCACGGCACCGCAGCAGATTGCCCGGATCCGCGCCCGTTTCCCGGGCGTGGTCAGCCAGGTGAAGGTCAATCTGGGCGATCGGATCGAACGTGGTGACGTGCTCGCTCAAGTGGAATCCAACGAAAGCCTGCAAACCTACGCACTGCGAACGCCCATCGACGGGATCGTCATTGAGCGTCGGATCAGCAATGGGGAAATGGCCGGGGAGCAACCCCTATTCGCCATTGCCGATTTGACCACTCTGTGGGCGGAATTCAAGGTCTTCCCCGGCCAACGGGCCGAGGTTGCCATTGGCCAGAAAGTCCGACTGAAGGCTGACGGCATCGAGCGGGAAGGCACCATCCGCCACCTGCTGCCGGCACCCGGCAACGCGCCCTACACCCTCGCCCGGGTTGAAGTTGACAATGCCGAGGGACTGCTGACCCCCGGGTTGCTGGTGGCCGGGGATATCGTGGTGGAAACGGTGGAGGCCCGCTTGGTGGTTGACAACCGCGCCCTGCAATCCTTCCGGGACTGGACCGTGGTGTTTATTCAGGTGGATGACACCTACGAGATCCGCCCACTGGAGCTGGGCCGCAGCGACGGCAACCTGACTGAGGTGCTGGGCGGCCTGCAGGCAGGCGATCGCTATGTGGTGGAAAACAGTTATTTGATCAAGGCCGATATCGAAAAATCCGGCGCATCCCACGACCACTAACCAGGAGGCTATGATGATCAATGCCATCTTACGTCTCTCGGTAGAGCGACGGTTTTTAATGTTATCCCTTATTCTGGTGCTGGTCGGCGTGGGCGTGTGGAGTTTTCAGCGCCTGCCCATCGACGCCGTGCCGGATATCACCAATGTCCAGGTGCAAATCAACACCGAGGCACCGGGCTATTCGCCCCTGGAAGCGGAGCAGCGCATCACCTTCCCAGTGGAAACCGCGTTGTACGGCCTGCCTAACCTGTCTTATACCCGGTCCCTGTCCCGCTACGGCCTGTCCCAGGTGACGGTGGTGTTCGAGGAAGGCACGGACATCTATTTCGCCCGCAATCTGATCAATGAGCGATTGGGCGCCATCAAGAGCGCGCTGCCCCCCGGGCTGGAGCCGGAGATGGGTCCCATCGCCACCGGTCTTGGCGAGATCTTCATGTACACCGTAGAAGCCCTGCCCGGCGCCGCTCAAGCGGATGGCAGTCCGCTGGACGCTACGGCACTGCGTGAGATCCAGGACTGGATCATCAAACCCCAGTTGGCCCAGGTGCCCGGCGTGATCGAGGTCAACACCATTGGCGGCTACGACAAGCAGTACCACGTCACGCCGTCGCCCCAACGGTTGCTGGAGTTCGGCATCACGGTGGATGAACTGGTCAGCGCCCTGCGGGCCAATAACACCAATCGCGGCGCCGGCTATATCGAACGCAACGGCCAACAGCTGTTGGTGCGCTCGCCCGGGCAGCTGGCCACCATTGGCGATATTGAACAGGTGGTGATTGCCAACCGGGATGGTGCGCCAGTCCGGGTAGCCGATGTAGCTGAAGTGGCCATTGGCAAGGAGCTGCGCACCGGCGCCGCCACCCGCGACGGCAGGGAAACGGTGATGGGCACGGCCATGATGCTGGTGGGAGAAAACTCTCGGGCAGTGGCACAGGCGGTGGCCGAGAAACTGGACGCCATTCAGCCCTCGCTGCCCAACGGCGTCAAGGTGGAGGCGGTATACGACCGCACAGCCCTGGTGGACAAGGCCATCGCCACGGTGGAGAAGAACCTGCTTGAAGGGGCACTGCTGGTGATCGTGGTGCTGTTCCTCTTGCTCGGCAACCTGCGCGCCGCCTTGATCACGGCAGCTGTCATTCCGCTTTCGATGCTCGCCACCATCACCGGTATGGTGCGGTCTGGCGTGTCCGCCAATTTGATGAGTCTGGGAGCGCTGGATTTCGGCCTGATCGTCGACGGCGCCGTCATCATCGTCGAGAACTGTATCCGGCGCCTGTCCCAGGCCCAGCACCAGGGTCAGTTGGCCCTCAAGGAACGTCTGCAATTGGTGTTCGAGGCCACCAACGAAGTGATTCGTCCCAGCCTGTTTGGTGTCGCCATCATTACTGTGGTGTACCTGCCGATCTTTTCCCTCACCGGCGTCGAGGGCAAAATGTTCCACCCCATGGCGGCCACCGTGGTGATGGCCCTGCTGTCGGCCATGGTGCTATCACTCACCGTGGTGCCCGCCGCTGTGGCGGTCTTTATGGGCGGCAAGATCAGCGAAAAGGAAAGCCCGGTAATCAGCGGCGCCAAATCGCTCTACAGGCCTGCGCTGCGGGTGGCCATGCGGTTCCGCTGGCTGGTGTTGGGCGGGGCAACCGCGCTGGTGGGGGTCTGTCTCTGGCTGGCGACCACACTGGGGTCGGAATTTATTCCACAACTGGATGAAGGGGATATTGCACTCCATGCCCTGCGCATCCCGGGCACCGGACTGGAGCAATCTATCGAGATGCAGTCGCAGCTGGAAGAACGGCTGAAGGCGTTTCCGGAGGTAGACAAGGTGTTCGCCAAGATCGGCACGCCGGAAGTGGCCACCGACCCCATGCCCCCCAGCGTGGCGGACAACTTTGTCATCTTGAAGCCCCGCAGCCAATGGCCAGATCCAGACAAAACCAAGGATGAACTAGTGGCGGAAATGGCAGCAGCGGTGGAAATGCTTCCCGGCAACAAATATGAGTTCACCCAGCCCATCGAGATGCGTTTCAACGAGCTGATCTCCGGCGTACGCGCCGACCTCGGCATCAAGGTGTTCGGCGATGACCTGGATCAGTTGTTGGCATCGGCCAACGACGTCCTCGACGTTGTGGAATCCATGGAGGGCGCCGCCGATGCCCGGGTCGAACAGGTGACCGGCCTGCCCATGTTGTCGGTACACCCCAAGCGCATGGCGCTATCTCGCTACGGGCTGACCGTGGATGATCTCCAGGATCTGGTGGCAGCCGGTGTCGGGGGCGAAAACGCCGGCCTGATTTACGAAGGCGACCGCCGCTTCCAGTTGGTGGTGCGTCTGCCCGAAGACATCCGCCGGGATGTGGACAGCCTCGCGGACCTGCCAGTCCCCCTGCCGGACGGCGGCTATGTGCCCCTGTCGGAAGTGGCCGAGCTGGAGCTGGCTCCGGCGCCCAACCAGATCAGCCGGGAAAACGGCAAGCGCCGGGTGGTGGTCACCGCCAACGTGCGGGACCGCGACCTGGGCGGATTTGTCGAGGAAGCACAGGCGCGCATTGCGGACGACGTGGACCTACCCGCCGGATACTGGCTGGATTACGGCGGGACCTTCGAGCAACTGCAGTCCGCCAGTCAGCGGCTTGCCATCGTGGTGCCCGTGACCCTCGCCATCATCCTCGCACTATTAGTGATGGCCTTCGGCTCCCTCAAGGATGCCCTGATCATCTTCACCGGCGTGCCACTGGCGCTGACCGGCGGAGTCCTGTCCCTGTGGCTGCGAGACATGCCCCTGTCGATCTCGGCGGGCGTGGGCTTTATCGCCCTTTCCGGGGTGGCGGTGCTCAACGGCCTGGTGATGATCGCCTTTATCCGCGATCTGTGGCACGAGCAGGGTGACCTGATGAAGGCCATTGTCGAAGGCGCCCTGATCCGCTTACGGCCGGTATTGATGACCGCCCTGGTAGCAAGCCTCGGCTTTGTACCCATGGCACTCAATACCGGCACCGGTGCCGAAGTACAGCGTCCTCTGGCGACCGTGGTGATCGGCGGGATTATCTCGTCCACCCTGTTGACGTTGTTTGTACTCCCTGTGCTCTATGCGCTGTTGCATGGCAGAAGTGCCAGTAACTCCACGCCCACAGGCGACATTAATCACGACACTGATAGTTAACCAACACTCCATCGTGGGGGGGGAATCTCCCCATGATTTTTTCAATGTTCTTTTATTGCGGTTTATATCCTGGAAAGACTATGAACGATCCACCCAAGCAACGAATAGATGACTTGAAAGAAGCCTCACCCTTTCGAACACATCGCATCCACGCCATCAACAGTGACTGGTATTTTTTAACCCGTGAAGGTCAAAATATCGGGCCATTCCCGAACAAAAAAGCGGCCGAAGACAGCCTTGCGGAACTCCTGAAAACTGTCAAAATGGATGAGTAGCCAATGGCCCAAAATCCACAAAGTCGCCAAGGTACAGGCGACCTAGGGTCTCCCCATTTTCCGGCGTGTCATCGGCATAGTCCTCCTGAGGAGGTGAACAAGTCTGGTATTCGTGCCTC
>CATLZI010000003.1 GCA_950063125.1 uncultured Porticoccus sp.
ATGGAAATGGCCAGCGGCATGGGGGTCAGCATATGAGAGGCATCGTATTCACCATTCAGTGACATATCCCTGGCCACCGCCCAACCGGCTGTCTTGATCACGTCCACATCGAGGCCATACTTTGCATAGAAGCCCATTGGCTGGGCCATGATGATGGGCGTGGCACAGGTAATCGGCACGAATCCCACCTTCAATTTGGTTTTCTCCAGTGGACCCATCGACTCCTTCACCGCCGCTTTTACTTTTTCCAGCGGAATCATGCTGCCGAGCACTGTGGCCAGGGTGCCGCCACCCATCAACCGGATAAAATTTCGACGACTGGTATCGTTGTGTCCAAACACACCGCGCACAATGGCACTTTCCACTGCGCGGTCGAGCAAATCGTCAGAACTGTCGAAGGACATACCCCCCGCTTTTGCCGACTGGCTGTGACCCTCCCCCTGTTCAGCCTGTTGCTCCAACAGGGCCAGGCGCTGATCGTCGCTAAGACCACCGGGGTTTACAGATTCGGCCTGACATAACCTGCAGGAACAATCATTGGTGTGCATCAGACTGGTGTCGGCATCAAACGGGTTACCTAAACTTTTCGTCGCCATGATGTATTTCCTCTTCGTTTTGTAGCTAACGCTGTGGCAGCGCACTGTGCTGGTGCGCTGAACCCTGAGAACCGCTCGTGGACGGGCAGCGGTGTTCTATCAAATCCTGCTTGTTCGCATTGATAGCAACTGCTGCCCTACTACACCGCAACTTTAGTGCCAACCCTGCTGACAACTGTCAATTGCCTGATTTAAAAAGAAAAACAACTGACAACAAGCCGTTATACCAGCCACGAAAAATCGTAGTTCACGAAAATTCGTAGATAAAAGAACGATTTTTCGTCGTTATTGGCCTGAAATTTGTTAGCTGTATTGATACCCCAAGACTTAACGGCAGGCCCCTATGCAGAACGAACGTTTTTTCTATTACTCCGCCACCGCACAGCTGGTGATCGACCCGATTGAGGACCGGGTCCTGTTCGTCAACCAGGAGGCCTGCCGACTCCTGCACAGGGATGTCATTGAGATTCAGTCCGGCCGGGCCAGTCAGCTGTTCGCACCCAACCTGCCGGCGCTGATCCTGTTCACCCAGGAGCTGATTGAGAAGGGGCGGGGCTGGTGTGACCACTTGCTGGTGCAATCGGCCATCGGGGAAATCCGCCTGGAAGTCAATGGCCGCTGCTCTGATTCCGGCGGCCAACCTCAGCTCTTCGTGGGCTTGCAAAGGGCCGATGACCTGGAACTGTTGCGCGAGCGCTCCAGTGCCGAGCGACACTACCTTTCGGGCATCGGCCACTGGAACAGGGTGTCCCAGGTCTTCCAGGAGTTCGAGCGGGAAAACCAGCTGCTGCTGGATGCAGCCGGTGACGGGATCTACGGGGTGGAGGCCAATGGTATTACCACGTTCGTCAATCCTGCTGCGGAGCGCATTCTCGGCTACCGGGCAGAGGAATTGGCCGGCAGGAATATGCACAACATGGTGCACCACTCCCACGCGGATCACTCGCATTTCAATATGCAGGAATGCCCCATCTTCGAGGCGTTCCGGGACGGCACGGTTCACCGGGTAGAGGACGACACGTTCTGGACCAAATCCGGAAAACCCATCGATGTGGAGTACACCAGCACACCGGTCAGGGACAACGGCTTTATTGTCGGCGCAGTGGTGATTTTTCGCGATATATCCCAGAAAAAAACCGACCGCAAACGGCTCCTGGAAGCGCTGGCGGAGGTGGAAAAACTGAAAAACCAACTGGAACTGGAAAATGCCTATTTGCAGGAAGAAATTAATTCTGAATTCAATCACCACCAGATCATCGGTAAAAGTGGTGCTGTACAGCATATCCTGCAAAAAATTGAACTGGTGGCGCCGACAGACTCTACTGTGCTTATCAGTGGTGAGTCCGGCACCGGCAAGGAACTGATTGCCAGGGCGATCCACGAAATGAGCCACCGCTCCAATCGTTCACTGATCCGGGTCAACTGTGCAGCCATTCCGGCAGACCTCTTCGAAAGCGAATTTTTCGGTCACACCAGGGGCGCTTTCACCGGCGCCACCAACGATCGACCCGGCCGGTTTGAGCTGGCTAACGGCGGCACACTATTCCTCGACGAGGTCGGCGAAATACCCCTGCACCTCCAGGGCAAGCTGCTGCGGGTTTTACAGGAGCAGCAGTTTGAGCGGGTGGGCGAATCGAAAACCCGCCGCGTGGATGTTCGTATCATCACCGCCACCAACCGCAATCTCAAGGAACAGGTGCAGCGGGGCCAATTTCGTGAAGACCTTTATTTCCGCCTCAATGTTTTCCCGATTGAATCGGTACCACTGCGCGAGAGGAGAGAGGATATCCCTCTGCTGACCCAGCATTTTTTAAAAAAAAGCTGTACCAGAACCAATAAACAGGGCCTGAAAATTTCACTCAGTGAGCTGGAAAAGCTGAAGGACTACCACTGGCCGGGAAATATCCGCGAACTGGAAAACGTAATTGAACGCCAGGTCATTCTTGCCCAAGGGCCGACGCTGAGATTCAGCGATCTGCTGGCCAGAGATCAACAAAACGTCACCCGGGTTGGCGAGGAACCGGACAACAGCGTTCTGACGGCTTCCGACCTTAGACAACAGGAACGCCGCAATCTGCTGATGGCGCTGGAAAAATGCCATGGCAAGGTCTTTGGCCATAACGGGGCAGCCCAACTATTGGATATCAAACCCACCACACTGGCATCGAGGATCAAGAAATATCAAATTGACACCAGGCTTTTTAAACAGAGTTCCAGCAAACATTAACACCGATTTAACAGGCCTCTCCTTCACATCGGCAGTACTAAAATTCCTTTTTCCGGGAGCCGCCCCGGCATTGTGCTGTGACGGGCTGGACGCAATACGCGGCCCGGAAATTCTTACCCCAGCGCTAAGTGAATATGCCCTGCTTTCGCTTGAACAGCACAGCAAAATCAATAACCATAGGAACGCCTGATATCCACAAGCAGGGCAATGAGAGAAGGAACCACAATGAATAATCGAATGAAAGAAGCGGCGGACAGCGTATTGACGAATACGGTCGCAGAGTCCGGTGGTGCACCGGGCGTTGTGGCTATGGTCACGGACAAGAGGGCCAATGTCTACGAAGGGACTGCCGGGGTGAGAGAAATGGGCAAAACAGAGCCTATCGCCACCGATTCCGTGTTCGCCATTTTTTCCTGCACCAAGGCCCTGACCGGCACTGCCTTGATGCAGCTCGTTGAAGAAGGCCTGATAAGCCTGGATGACCCCGCCAGGGACTATGTGCCCGACATTGCGGAGATTCAGGTGCTCGACGGTTTTGACAGCAACGGTCAGCCGAAGCTGAGGGCACCGAAATCAGATATCACGATCAATCAACTGATGCTGCATACCGCCGGTTTTGGTTACGAGTTCTTCAGCCACGATGACCTGGCCTTCCGCACTGCAAGCGAAACAGCTTCGGTGGTCTCCAGCACCTATGGCGGTATCAAGTCTGTACTGCTGCACGATCCGGGAGAGCGCTGGATGTATGGCGTCAACCTCGATTGGGTGGGCAAGATTGTCGAAGCAGTGCGCGGCAAACGCCTGGGTGAGGTCATGCAGGAACGCATCTTTAACCCGCTTGGTATGTCAGACAGCGCCTTCACCTTGACCACTGCCATGCGGTCACGACTGGCCAGCCTGCACACCCGTGCCGAAGACGGTCAGCTGGCTCCCTGGGATCTGGTTCTCCCACAACCGCCGGAAATGGACATGGGAGGGCACGGGTTGTACAGCACCGTACCGGATTACATGAAATTTATCCGGATGATACTGAATGATGGCGATGGGCCAGATGGCCGTGTACTGAACAAAGAAACCGTAGAAAAAATGTCCAGAAATGGGCTTGGGGGATTGCAGAGTGGCGGCTGGACAACCTCGATGCCGGCGCTATCCAACAGTGGCGAGTTCTTTCCGGGGCTGAAAAAATCCTGGGGTTATACCTTCCAGATCAACGATGAACCAACGCCCTCTGGCCGGCCCGCCGGACAAATAATGTGGGCGGGACTGGCAAATCTGTTCTATTGGATTGACCGGCAGAACGGGATCGGGGGCATGTGGGCCTCACAAATATTACCGTTTAAGGATATTTCCTCCTATCCCGGTTTTGTTGACTTCGAATCGTCTGTTTACCGTTATCTGAAATAAAAAAAACCGCACCCGAGATTCCCGGGTGCGGTTTTTTGACCGGCTTATCTAGCGTGAAGCAGCGCGTCTTGGTCGCGGCGCGCCCTGGACCGGTTTTGCCCCAGCCGATCTGCGACGATCACCTGTGGCATTGCCACCATTGCGATTGCCAGTACTGCGGGCATGCTGGGGTTTGCCCGGTCGACGGGCACCTGTTGTAGCACCGGGACGACCACCACCGCCACTGCGGCGACCATTCTGGATAGGCTCCGGACGAATGGAGAGATCCGGCTCAAAACCTTTGATATTTCCCTTGGGAACCTCGCGTTTAAGCACTCGCTCAATATCGCGCAGCAACTTGTGCTCGTCCACACAGACCAGCGAAACGGCCTCGCCCTCATTGCCAGCGCGACCGGTGCGGCCGATGCGATGTACATAATCCTCTGGCACATTGGGCAATTCAAAATTCACCACATGCGGCAGCTGATCGATGTCCAGTCCGCGGGCAGCAATATCCGTCGCCACCAACACCCGCACCGAACCTTTTTTGAAATCCGCCAGGGCTTTCGTCCGGGCACCCTGACTTTTATTGCCGTGAATCGCTGCCGCCCGCAAACCATCTTCAGTCAACTGATCAGCGAGCCGGTTGGCACCGTGTTTGGTTCGGGTAAAGACCAGCACCTGCTGCCAGTTACCATCGCCAATCAGATAAGACAGCAGCTCGCGTTTGCGACCCTTGTCCACCAGATGAACGGTCTGGGCTACCTGTTCAGAAGCCGTATTGCGGCGAGCCACCTCGATCAGCACGGGCGCATTGAGCAATCCGTCAGCCAGGCGTTTAATCTCATCGGAAAAGGTAGCGGAAAATAACAGATTCTGACGTTGCTTTGGCAACAGGGCCAGAACCTTGCGGATGTCATGGATAAAGCCCATGTCCAGCATGCGGTCCGCTTCGTCCAGCACCAGGATTTCCACCTGTGACAGATCGAGGGTGCGCTGATTCACGTGATCCAGTAACCGACCCGGCGTAGCAATCAGGATATCCACACCACGGCGCAGCATGGAAATTTGCGGATTAATATTGACACCACCAAAAATCACACCGGATTTCAGAGGCAGATGCTTGCCGTAGGTGACGACACTCTCCGCTACCTGTGCAGCCAACTCACGGGTGGGGGTTAATACCAGAGCGCGAACGGGGCGACGGTTATTATCGGTGGGTTTATTACCGCTGAGGAGATGTAACAGTGGCAGGGTAAAGCCGGCCGTTTTGCCGGTGCCGGTTTGAGCACCCGCCAGCACATCAAGACCCTGGAGAATAATAGGGATGGCTTTCGCCTGAATAGGGGTGGGGTTGCTGTAGCCCTGATCAGACACAGCACGAAGCAATTCGGCCGAAAGGCCGAGGTCATTAAATGACATATAGATTTTAACTCCGGAACCGGCCTAGCCATGCATAGAGCACAGTAACGGTCTTAGGCTGGCAACAATTAATTAAGGGGGGTGTCAGGGAAAAACCGAAAGGAAAGTACCGAGGACACAACAGGTACCGACCGATGGATACCATGCGGGGGCACTATAACAGCACCCCCCAGACAAGTCGATCAACTTATTTAAATAATCATCCTTATAGCGCGGTTATCCTCTCGACAGGACAGACCGCACCGGCGGCTCAGTTTTTGTCCAGCAGGCCCTTGAAGCCGCCCAGTTTGTCCTCTACCTGTTTCTTGATCTGATCACCCGCTTCTTTAAGTGCACCGGAGTTGGCTGCCGTATTGGCGGCACTTTTATTGATCGCCACCATCACCTGCCTGACGACCTCTGCAGCGGTGGCACCATTGGACCGTTCACCAATGCCGGTCAGCTGTATGTCCGGCAGGGTCAGCTCAATGGGTTTTATGTCCAACAACTGGTTCACATAGCGCATTTTTGCACCGGTAATCTTCAGATCGCGGACGATGAGCTTTTTGGTCGTGCCCTCGCCGGATTCATCAGCAGTAGCGGTCGAATCACTTTCACCGGCAGCCTCACTGACATTTTTCTGCAGTTGACTGAGGTTCGTGCCACTTTTCCCCGACTCGTAAGTAATTTCAGGGGCAACAATACGGATGCTGTTGATAACAATGGTATCGGTGGTGATGGACCCCGGTTCGATAGAGAGGAATATCTCCCCCAGAGAGAAGGCATCGGCGCTGCTGAAGCCAGCGGGGTTACCCACCACCAGACCCCGCAGGCTTCCCTCACCGGTTTTCAGGGAAAGGTCGACATCTGCCAGCGTGACATCGGACTGGGTCAGCCTCGGGCCGACAGTTTCAACCGCCATTTTGATACCGCGATCAAGATTCAGCACCCCGATCACCAATAAAACGATCAGTACTACCACCAGACCAGCTACAATCTTCAACAGAGTTTTCATTATTTTTTTCCTTTGACCAGGGGCCTACTCGCGTCCTTTAAAAATAAACATGCACGGCTCAAAATAAAAGCGCACGGTTTAAATTAAAAGTGTACAGCAATCTGATCGAATGCCAAAAAACCGGAAATCCTTATGACACAAGCTCCCAGGATCGGCCCGACATATCTGCTTCAGGGCATGCGGCTACTCCATCACCCGCAACTGCGCTGGCTGGTGTTATGGCCACTGCTGATCAATGCTTTTTTATTTGTCGGACTCACCTGGCTGGCGATTGATCAGTTCGGGCAATTACTGACCTGGCTGACCAGTAAAATTCCAGCCTGGCTGGAATTTATTACATGGATATTCTGGATACTATTCGGAGGGTTCTTGCTGCTGGTATACGGCTACACATTTGCCATTCTCGGGAATCTACTGGCCTCACCATTTTACGGGCCACTGTCGGAGCGGGCGGAACAGGTACTCACCGGCCATATTCAGTCAACACCGGCCTCGATGAAGCAGTTACTGGCAATGGCAGGCAGTGCCATGAAGCGGGAGTTGTTCAAAATGGGGTATTTTCTGCCGAGGATTGTCGGCATCTTGGTACTGACACTGACGTTGTCATTTATTCCGGTACTGAATCTGGTGGGGCCGGCAATTGCTTTTCTGTGGGGGGGCTGGTCGCTGGCGTTGCAATACCTGGACTATCCGGCAGATAACCATGGACAGTCTTTTTACGAGCTGCGCACAGCGCTGAAGAAACAGCGCCTGCAGTCACTGAGCTTTGGTGGCACCGTGCTGATTGCCACCACCGTGCCACTGCTGAATCTTTTTATCATGCCCGCGTCGGTGATCGGCGCCACCAGCTTCTGGCTGGATCACCTGGCCGGGGACACGCAACAGCTGGGCCGCAGCGATAAAACCGGCTCAATCCTGACCGAGTAATTCGGGGCCCGGCTGTTCACAGTGCAGCTCTCTACCCAACAACTTCTGGATAGGTTCCAGTAAAAAGGCATCGTCCTCACAGGCAAAGCTGATGGAGGTTCCGAATTTTCCAGCGCGGCCAGTACGGCCGATCCGGTGCACATAGTCCTCAGGTTCTTCCGGCAGGGTGAAATTAATAACGTGGCTGACACCGTCGATATGGATACCGCGGCCCGCTACGTCAGTGGCAACCAGTACCTTGAGCTCACCGGACTTGAAGTCGTCCAGGGTTTTCACCCGCTTTCCCTGTGGAACTTCGCCCGACAACAGGCCCACACTGAAGCCTTTTGCTCTCAGTTTTTCCTGTAACCGCCGACACTGGTCGCGGCGGTTGGCAAAGACGATCACGCTTTCCACCGCTTCCTGTTGCATGATGCCATCAAGCAGGCGGAATTTTTCTTCTGCCGAGACGATAAAGACTTTCTGGTCGACACTGTCAGTCGCCACATTGTCCGGCTCAATCTCGATACTCGCCGGGCTCACTGTCCACTGTTCGGCGAGGTTGAGTACCTCCGGAGTAAAGGTGGCAGAGAAGAACAGCGTCTGCCGGTTTTCACGGGGAGGCGTGAGCCTGACGATGCGACGCACCTGGGGAATAAATCCCATATCCAGCATGCGGTCCGCTTCATCGAGCACCAGCACTTCAACCCTGTCCAGATAGACATCACGGCTTCCTGCAAAGTCCAGCAGGCGGCCCGGTGTGGCTACCAGGATGTCGCAAACATTCTCGAGCAAATGGCGCTTTTGCTTGTCGTAGTCCATACCGCCCACCAGGGTATGCACATGCAGATCCGTGTACTTACAGAGATCCTTGGCATCCTGTGCGATCTGCATGACCAGCTCGCGGGTGGGTGCGATAATCAGCGAACGGGCCTCACCGGCAAAACGTTCATCATCAATGGTGTGATTCAGTAATTCGGTAATAATCGTCACCAGGAAAGCTGCGGTTTTACCGGTACCGGTCTGGGCTTTACCCACTACATCGTGTGCCCTGAGGGTAAACGGCAGCGAGCGGGCCTGAATCGGTGAGCAATACCGAAAACCCAGGTCGGCAATGCCATGCATCAGGGTTTCCGGTAAATCCAGATCGTGGAAGCGCAGCTTTCCCTCTTCCTCGGGCACCTGAAAGTCCGACAGTGTCCATGTGTTGTTATCCCTGGCCTTGGCGGGTGCTTTACCACCGCGGCGGCGACTGCGACGGGCAGGTCTTTTCGGATGGGTCTCAGGCGATTGGGAAGTGGTTTGTTCAGTCATAATATGCCAACAGGAGGAATGTCCGGATTAACCCGGTCTTTAAAAGGCCGGGATTATAGCACGGGATAAAATGCCTGCATTCAGTACCACCGAAAAAGGCGATTGCCACTATCCCGCCTTGCCTGTTTGCCAGGTAACAAGACACTTATTCCAATAATTTTACTGGCACCCGTCTGGGCCCCCAATGCCCCGGCTCCGCTTCAAACACACCCGGTAACGGGAAATTACAGGCGTGACAGCGACCCTTCGGCGTGATACCCCAAAAACCCAATTGGTACCAGTCTCTCTCAATCACGACCTCATGACAGTTTGGGCAGAAGGTACTGCCACCTGCAGGGTCGTGGACATTACCGGTGTAGGCAAAGTGGATACCATTGGCCAGTGCAATCTGTCGTGCACGGGTCAGGGTTTCCGGCGGAGTGGCCGGCGTGTCCCGCATTTTCCAGTCGGGGTGAAACGCCGTGAAGTGCATCGGCACATCCGGTCCCAGCTCACTGACTACCCAACGGGTCATGGCGTCAAGCTCCTCATCGGAATCATTTTCCCCGGGAATCAACAAAGTAGTCAGCTCCAGCCAGACATCTGTTTCGCGGGCGACATACCGAAGCGTCTCGAGAACATTCTGCAATTCGCCACCACATATTTTCCGATAAAAGGCATCGGTAAAACCTTTCAAATCGATATTGGCAGCATCCATATACTGAAAAAACTCACGGCGCGGTGCATCCTGAATATAGCCGGCACTGACAGCCACCGCTTTTACCCCCAATTCCCGGCAGGCTCTGGCGACATCCACAGCATACTCCAGAAAAATAACCGGGTCGTTGTAAGTAAAGGCAACACTGCGGCAACCCAGCTCCAGGGCGGTTTCCACCAATTTCACAGGCATTGCCGAATCCGCCAGCGTATCCATCTCGCGGGATTTACTCATATCCCAGTTCTGGCAGAATTTGCAGGCGAGATTGCAACCTGCCGTACCAAAGGACAACACCGCACTGCCTGGCAAAAAATGGTTGAGCGGTTTTTTTTCGATAGGGTCTACGCAAAAACCGCTCGACCGACCGTAGCTGTAGAGGACAATTTCATTGCCTTCCCGACCCCGGACATAACAAAGCCCGCGCTGCCCTTCGTGCAACCTGCATTCCCGCGGGCAGACATCACACTGCAACCGCCCATCGGCAAGCGTATGCCAATAGAGAGTGGGATGGGCAGCGGGTGACAACTGGTTGTTTGTTTTCATGGTTGAGAGCAACCTCTTTACTTTCAAAATACTCACAAAAGCACACTATAGTTATAGAACAAACAGAAGCGTTGGGAGATATCATGATCGCAACCAGAACAGCAGCTGTAGCGGGCACATTTTATCCGGCCGACCCTGCTGTATTGCAGCATGAAGTGGATGAGCTGTTGGCCGGGGCATCCTGTGACATTGACGCACCGCCGAATGTATGCAGGCCAAAGGCACTGATTGTTCCCCATGCAGGTTACCGTTTTTCGGGACCAACTGCCGCCACAGCCTACCGCTGTTTGTCACCGGTGAACCAGGATATTTCCCGGGTGATAGTCATCGGCCCCTGCCACCGCATACCCCTCCGGGGCATGGCTGCACCTTCTGCGGCCACCTTTCAGACGCCGCTTGGCGATGTGCCGGTGGACCGGCAAAGCATTGACAAGCTGGTAAGACAAGCACTGGTAACAGTGAATGATGACGCCCACCAGTTCGAGCACAGCATCGAAGTTCAGCTGCCCTTTTTGCAGCGTGTCCTGCATGAATTTACCGTGCTTCCACTGGTTGTCGGGAATACACCACGGGAGCATGTCACCGATGTATTAAGGCGGTTGTGGGGAAGCGGGGAGACGTTGATTGTAATCAGCACAGACCTGAGCCACTATCATCACTACCAGGACGCGCAACGGCTGGATAAACTCACATCCACCATGATTGAAGGGTTTGACAGCCATCTCACCAGTGAACAGGCCTGTGGTAGCAGAGCAGTCAACGGTCTGCTGAAACTGGCTGAGGAAGCGCATTTGAAACTGCACACACTGGATGTCCGGAACTCCGGGGACACCACCGCCGGAGATAAAGATCGCGTAGTAGGATACGGGGCCTATGTCATTTATTGAGCTCAGCGAAGACGACCGGCAGATACTACTGACACTCGCCAGAGAAAGCATCCGCGTCCGGCTGCTGTTTGACCGGGACCTGCAAATTGATGAGACCGTATTCAGTCATGCCCTGCAACAACCGGCTTGCAGTTTTGTCACGCTAAAGATCAAGCAGACATTGCGCGGCTGTATCGGCTCGACAGAAGCATCGAGACCACTGGTCGTCGATGTTGTACATCATGCCGCCTCGGCAGCACTGGATGACCCCCGTTTCCCACCACTGTCGCTGCAGGAGGAAGCACTTGTTTCGATTGAAATTTCCGTTCTCACCGAGGCCACGCCGCTGCTGTTCTCCAGTGAGGATGAACTGCTGGCTCAGCTCGAGCCCGGCATAGATGGTCTGACTATAGAGTCCGGCGCCCAGCGTGCGACGTTTTTACCCAGTGTCTGGACCACCCTCCCCGACAAACAGCAGTTTCTGGACCATCTCAAAAGCAAGGCTGGCCTGGAACCAGAGCTGTCCGCCGAGAAACTCAAGGCATGGCACTATCAAACGGTGTGTTTTCGGGAATAGCGGTTTTTAACTGATGAGACATGGAGTACCCTTGCGGCAGTTCAATCTACGGCCCCAGAGGCAGCCATCATGACCAAAGACCAGATTCGAAGCATGCGCAACGCCATGGGTAACTTTGCCACCGGCATCACGGTGATGACCACAGTGGACTCAGAGGGAACCGCCAGGGGAATGACAGCCAACAGCTTCTCCTCTGTATCGCTCGAGCCAGCGCTGGTGTCCTGGTGTGTGGGCAGTGAATCGCGGTTGTTTGGCCTGTTTCAGGAGCAGGACTATTTCGCTGTCAACATACTGCACAGCGGTCAGGCCGACCTGTCACAGCTATTTGCCGGTACCGATGACAACAAATTTGCCAGTGTTCACTGGCATCCCGGACTGCATGGATTGCCTCTGCTGGATGACTGCCTCTGCCACTTCCAGTGCCAAATAGAGCACCGCTATCCCGGTGGCGATCATGTCATTCTGGTGGGTCGGGTACTCGAATTCAGTAACGCCCCCATGGATCCGCTGATTTTCCACAGCGGTCAGTATCGGCAGCTTAAAGGTAGCGAAGAGCGCTGAAACAGGTTACGTATTACGGCCAACGGTGACGCGCTCTCGCCCCGCCAGGTCAGAATGGCTCGTCACCGCCAGAAAGCCAGCCTGTTTCATCAACTGACGAACCATGTCACCCTGCTGCCAACCGTGCTCAAGTAGCAACCAGCCCCCAGCGTTCAAATGCTCGCCAGCATTCTGGATAATCACCGCCAGATCACCAAATCCACCGTCGGCGGCCACCAGCGCAGAGGCCGGCTCAAAACGAACATCTCCCTGCTGCAAATGCGTATCGGCTTCATCTATATAGGGGGGGTTACTCACCACCAGATCAAAGCGGAAACCGGCAAGAGCTGAAAACCAGTCACTCTGAAAGACCCGAACATTGCCAAAGCCCAGCTCTCGACGATTATGTTCCGCCAACGCTAACGCGTCCGGGCAAGCATCCACCGCTGATATCTGCCAGAGCGGACGTTCGCTGGCCAGCGCCAGAGCCACCGCACCGGTACCTGTGCCCAGGTCTGCCACCAAAGCCGTGTCCCCCAGCGGCAACGCCAGTGCCAGCTCCACCAATAATTCGGTCTCCGGCCGGGGAATCAGAGTGGCCTCGGAGACCCTCAAGGACAATGACCAGAACTCCCGCCGGCCAATGAGATAGGCGATTGGCTCACCCCGGGCGCGGCGCGCAAACAACGCATCAAACCCGGCAATTTCAGCCGGCAGCAATCGATACTCGGGCCATGTATAAAGGTAGGTTCTCAACTTGCCGAGCACATGGCAGAGCAGCAGCTCAGTGTCCAGCCGCGGGCTGTCACTGCAGCCCGACAGCTCGCTGCTGCGCGCCAACAAACTGGCAATGTCGGACACCACTGGATCAGCCCGACAGCGCGGCTAACTGGCCCGCCTGATGCTCATGAATCAACGGCTCTACCACTTCATCCAGGTGGCCTTCCAGCACCTCCCCCAGCTTATAGAGCGTCAGATTGATGCGGTGATCGGTGACCCGACCCTGAGGGAAGTTATAGGTACGGATTCGCTCGGAGCGATCACCGCTTCCCACCTGCAGTCGTCGCTCGTCGGCAATATTTTTTGCGGCCACCTCATCCTGAGCACTTTTTAGCCGGGCCGCCAATAATGACATCGCCCTTGCCCGATTCTTGTGCTGGGAGCGTTCATCCTGACACTCAACCACCAGCCCGGAGGGCAAGTGGGTAATGCGGATGGCAGAGTCGGTTTTATTGACGTGCTGGCCACCGGCACCCGACGCGCGGAACGTATCAATCCGAAGGTCGTTTTTGTTGATATTGACCTCTTCCAGCTCATCGGCTTCCGCCATGATGGCCACCGTACAGGCAGAGGTGTGAATCCGACCCTGGGATTCTGTTTCGGGGACCCGCTGAACGCGGTGAACACCGGATTCAAACTTCAGACGGGAATAGGCCCCCTGCCCCACGATGCGGCTGATAATCTCCTTATAGCCACCGTGTTCACCGTGGCTTTCACTGATAACCTCCACTTTCCAGCGCCGGCTTTCCGCATACCTGCTGTACATCCGAAACAGGTCACCGGAAAAGATCGCCGCTTCGTCACCCCCTGTTCCGGCGCGGATTTCAAGGAACACATTGCGATCATCATTGGGGTCCTTCGGCAACAGCAATGTCTGCAGCTCAACCTCAAGGTCGGCAAGCCGGCTTTGATTTTCAAGAAGATCCTCTTCTGCCATAGCGCGCATATCCGCATCGGCATCCTTGAGCAATACTCGCGTCTCTACAATGTTCGTCTGAACCCGATAGTAGTCGCGATAGCTTTTTACCACCGACTCCAGCTCCGCATATTCACGGGACAGTTCACGGAAGCGGGTTTGCTGACCAATCACTTCGGGGTCACTCAGCAGCGCGCCCACCTCTTCGTAGCGGTCGGCCAAATGTTGCAGTTTTTCCAGGATGGATTGTTTCATTGAGGCTCATTAATGGAGAGTTATAGGCGTCGTCTTATTTGGGTTCGGAATCGGGCTTGTCAAGACCGAACAGGTCGTGGGCCAGACTCAGTTGCTCGGTGCGTCCTGCTTCACCGGCCTGCTTTAATCGCGTGGTCGGCACATGCATCAGTTTGTTGGTAATATTGCGCGCCAGTGTTTTCAACACCTGCTCCGGCGCTTGACCCGTTCGCAACAGCGCGATGGCCTTATCCAGCTCCTGATCGCGTACCTGCTCTGCACTGCTGCGGAAAGCACGGATGGTTTCCACCACATCCAGGCCCCGCAGCTGATTTTGCCAGGCACTCACCCCTTCTTCGATAATCTCTTCTGCTTTGCTGGCGGCACTCTGACGAGAGCGAATGTTCTCTTCGATCACCGCCTGCAGGTCGTCGACCGTGTAGAGGTAGACATCCTGAAGCTTTGCGACCTCTGGCTCAATATCCCTGGGTACCGCGATATCTACCATGAACATGGGTTTGTGCTTGCGCTGCTTCAGAGCGGACTCCACGGCCCCTTTCCCCAGAATCGGCAACTGACTGGCCGTAGAGGAAATCACCATATCGGCCCGGGGTAAAAAATCGGGTATTTCCGAAAGCAAAATGGCCTGTGCGCCAAACTGGAGGGCAATATCCTGCGCTCGACTGAGGGTGCGATTGGCAACCATTATTTCCTTCACGCCCTTTTCCCTGAGATGCCGGGCCACCAATTCCACTGTCTCACCGGCACCAATCAACAACGCCCGCACCTCGCGGAGATCGGAAAATATCTGCTGGGACAAACTGACCGCGGCGTAGGCCACGGATACCGGATTCTGACCGATAGCCGTTTCTGTGCGAACCCGCTTGGCAATCGCAAAGGCCTGCTGAAACAACAAATTGAGCTGAGTAGAGACTTTGCCGGCTTCTCTGGCCACGGCATAACAGGATTTCAGTTGACCGAGGATCTGCGGCTCACCCAACACCATGGAATCGAGACCACAGGCCACTTTCATGATATGCCGGACGGCGTCATTGTCCCGGTACAGATAATGGCAGGGGTGTAATTCAGGCAGGGTGATACGGTGATAATCCGCCATCCAGCCCAGGGCCTGTTCGGGTTCATTGCCGATGCCGTAAATTTCTGTCCGATTACAGGTAGACAGAATCGCGACTTCTTCAATACCGGCGTAATCACACAATTGCTGTATCGCTTCAGCAGTCTGCTCAGGGGCAAAGACTACCTTCTCCCTGATATCGAGAGATGCGGTGCGGTGGTTGATCCCTAGGGCAAAAATCGTCATTACAACAGTGCTTGGCAGTGGATCGGCAATTGTCCGGTTCTGGCCAGGCAAAGACAAGCGGTATCGAATTTAACCCGGACTGCAATATTCCCCTTTCGTTATTGTCTGAGTTATTGGATACAATGTTGCTATCGCGGGTTGCGGCTCAAATGAAATCACAGTCGTACTTTTCTCATCATAATCGA
The DNA here is from genome assembly GCA_950063125.1 of uncultured Porticoccus sp. GTDB lineage: Bacteria > Pseudomonadota > Gammaproteobacteria > Pseudomonadales > Porticoccaceae > Porticoccus. The sequence continues at coordinate 15,502 of CATLZI010000003.1, forward strand.
CAGAGCACCAGGCTGAAGCCTGCCCCTATGAAAATACCCGGCCACCTATTACTGACCCTGCTACTGGCCCTCCAGGTACTGACTGGCTGCGCCCAACAGGTATCTGAGCAAATCGACCACCAAGCCTCAGCGCCGAAACAACCACCGGCAGAGGCGACACCAGACCAGGTGACCGCTGAGGCAGAAACCGATGCGCCGCCCCGGCCATTCCCCACTGATACTTTTTACGATCTGCTGGTAGGAGTACTGGCCGGTATGCGCAATCATCTGGATATTGCGCGGGAAACGTATCTGAAGCAGGCCCGAATCACCCGTGACCCGGGTGTTGTCGCCAGGGCAACCAGCGTTGCCGCCTACGCCGAGGATCGTGAGGCACTACTGGAAATGGCACTGTTATGGAGCGAAATTGAACCGCAAAATCTCGATGCCCGCAGTCTGGCAGCCCTCTCGCTTGCACGCAGTGGACGACTCAGCGAAGCCATGACACACGCTGTTTTTTCAATGAGCAAGGGTGATGATGAACCGATCATGTCCATAGCCGTAGCCGCCAACGGCCTCAGCGCTGAACAGCGAACGCCGTTGCTGACCGAATATTCGAGCCTCCGCGAGCAATTCCCTGACAACCAAACACTCCTGCTCGCCAGCGCCATGCTGTTCAGTCAGCAAGAGGAGTTGCAACAGGCATTGAATACCATTGATCGACTGCTGGAACTGGCTCCTGAACAAGAAAATGCGCTGATGTTCAAGGCGCAATTGCTCCACCAACTGGATCGAAAAAAAGAGGCTATAGCGTTTCTCGCAGACAGCCTGAAAACCCTGCCCGACAGCATGAAACTGCGACTCCAGTACGCCAGACTGCTTTCAGAGGACGATCTGGAAGGGGCCCACGCCCAACTGCGCCTACTGGCTGATAAACACCCCCGCGATAGCGAACTGCTTTTCACTCTGGCAATGGTGAGTCGGGGCCTGGACAAAACTGACGAAGCACGCCAGTTGCTTACCGATCTGACCCGTCACCCGGGAACTGCTGCAGCTGCCCATTTCGAGCTCGGAAAAATGGCAGAAGAGACAGAAAACATGGATTCGGTACTGTTCCATTATGCCCAGGTACGCAGTGGTCAAAAGCTCCTCCCCGCAGCAGTCCGGCTCAGCCGGTTCATGGCAAAGCATGACGAGCTGAACAATGCCCGGCTCTATCTGCACGAATTGCGACTGAACCATCCCCGGTACTCGGCACCCCTGTTTCAGATTGAGGCCGAGCTGCTTGCCGATCACGGCTCGCTCGATGAAGCCCGCAACCTGATGAACGAAGCCGTCAACGAGCACCCTGACAATAACGCCCTGCTCTACACCCGCTCCATGCTGAGCGAGCAGCAAGATGACTTCGCCAGCTCGGAAAAGGATCTCCGGACCATTCTTGCCAGGGATGCGAATAACGCCACGGCGCTGAATGCACTCGGCTATACACTGACGGTGAACACTGATCGCTACGAGGAAGCCTATCAGCTGATCACCCGCGCTCTGGAATTAAACCCGGGGGATCCGGCCACCACCGACAGTCTCGGCTGGGTGCTCTACCAGATGGGCAATCACCAAGAGGCCATCGTGCATCTTCGCGAAGCGCTGAAAAAGTTGCCGGACCCTGAAATTGCCGCACATCTGGGCGAAGTTCTATGGGTCACAGGTGACCGGGAAGAGGCCCGTGCTGTCTGGCAGACGATCCTCGACAAAGACCCGGACAATGCGACCGTCCTCGAAACCATGGAACGCTTGAAGGAAAACTAGAGGTAGCCACATGCGACTGCTCCTCCCGTGGTTGATCCTGTTTCTTGGCGCCTGTGCGTGGCAAAACCCGCAGCCGCCAGCCTCGATTGAAAACTGGCAGAAACACACAGAGCACTTGCAACAACTTGATCTCTGGCTGCTGGAGGGCAAACTCGGTTACCGGGACAGTCGCGATGGCGGCAGCGCCTGGGTCAACTGGCGCCAATCCGGGACTGCCTTCGATGTGCAACTGCACGGGCCTTTTGGCAGTGGTGCAACACGCATTCTCGGTGATGACAATCACGCGGAGCTGCAACAGTCGGGGGAAGACACACTGACGGCCGCATCTCCTGCAGCGCTGACCAAACAACTTTTCGGCTGGCAGTGGCCGGTAGACCAACTGCAATTCTGGGTTCGCGGAATCCCCTCCCCCCATGAGTCCATAGTGCTCAGAACCCACAATGCAGAGGGCACCCTGGCGGCACTGCAGCAATCCAACTGGCAGCTGGAATTTACCGGTTACGAACAGGTTGGCCAGTGGGTGCTACCCAGCCGAATCAAAGGTAATAGCGGGGAGTTCAGCTTCACCCTGATCGTCAAGCGTTGGCATCCCGGGGATACTGAGCCGTGAGACTATCTCTACCCGCTCCAGCCAAATTGAACCTGTTTCTTCATATTACTGGTCGTCGTAAGGACGGTTACCATAACCTGCAAACCCTCTTTCAACTGCTCGATTACAGCGACCTGCTGGATTTTGAGCTTAACGACAGCGGCAGGATTTGCCTCATCGATGAGCAGACCGGTATCCCCCCCACAGAAAATCTAATTTATCGGGCGGCACGTTGCCTGCAGGAACATACTGGCTGCCCGCAAGGCGCCAGCATCCGCCTGCATAAGCGATTGCCGATGGGCGGCGGGCTGGGCGGCGGCAGCAGCAATGCCGCCACCACCCTGGTGGGGCTCAACGCCCTGTGGGCGACGGCTTTATCAAAACAGCAACTGATGGCCATGGGAGAAAAACTCGGTGCGGATATTCCTCTGTTTATTTTTGGTCAAAGCGCCTGGGCCGAGGGCATTGGCGAACAACTCACGGCCATCGAATTACCACCCGCCTGGTACCTGGTCATCGTGCCGGATGCCCATGTTTCAACAGGAAAAATATTCGCCCATCAGGGTTTGACAAGGAACACGCATCCGATCAAAATACGCGCCTTTCTCGAGCGGGGTGGTAGAAACGATTGCCAGGCAGTAGTGGAGTCGATCTATCCCCAGGTAAAAGAGGCGCGCTTATGGCTGGCTCAATTTACTGAAGCCAGATTGACGGGAACTGGCGCCTGCTTGTTCGGCTGCTTTGATTCAGATATCGCTGCAAGGTCAGTACTGGAACAACTGCCACATCAATGGCAGGGCTTTGTTGCTAAAGGGGTCAACCAATCCCCGTTATTTCAGCAGCTACCGTCTAAATACTAATATTGGGGTGTCGCCAAGTGGCTAAGGCAACGGGTTTTGATCCCGTCATTCGGAGGTTCGAGTCCTCCCACCCCAGCCATTATTTCTCTGGATTTCTCTGGGCCGCCGGAGACATTTCGAAACTGATCAGGAAAAAGCCGTGCCTAACTTGATGGTTTTCTCCGGGAATGCCAACCCGGAGCTGACAAACGAAATTACCCGTCACCTCGGCCTGAATATGGGCAAGGCTCTGGTCTCACAGTTCTCGGACGGGGAGATCAATATCGAGATCAGGGATAACGTGCGCGGCCGCGATGTCTTTGTTGTCCAGCCCACTTGCGCTCCCACCCATAAAAATCTCATGGAGCTGATACTCATCATTGACGCACTGCGACGTGCCTCGGCCACCCGTATCACAGCCGTAGTGCCCTACTTTGGCTACGCACGACAGGACCGCCGGGTTCGCTCTATCCGGGTGCCGATCAGCGCCAAGGTGGTAGCGGACATGCTGACCAATGCCGGGGTTGACCGAGTGATGACCGTGGATCTCCACGCCGAGCAGATCCAGGGCTTTTTTGATTGCGCGGTGGACAACGTTTACGGCTTGCCCGTGCTACTGACTGATGTGGAAAGACAGAATTACGAAAACCTGACCGTAGTTTCACCGGATATTGGCGGTGTCGTTCGAGCCAGAGCGATGGCAAAACAGCTCAACACCGACCTGGCCATCATTGACAAGCGCCGCCCGGAAGCCAATCAGGCTCAGGTAATGAATATTATCGGTGAAGTCGAAGGCCGCACCTGCCTGCTGATCGACGATATCGTTGATACCGCAGGCACACTTTGCAAGGCGGCCGATGCGCTCAAAGAGCAGGGGGCAAAAAAAGTGATAGCCTACTGCACTCATCCGGTGTTGTCGGGCAAAGCCATCGAGAATATTGAAAACTCTGCGCTGGATACCCTGGTGGTCACCAACAGCATTCCTCTGACTGAGGCAGCAAAAAACTGTGCGCAGATACGATCACTGAGTCTCGGACAAATGCTGGCAGAGGCCATGCGCCGGGTCAGCAACGAAGAATCCATCAGTGCCATGTTCGACTGACAGGCACCGGATAATAAACCGCCCATTCGGGCTTTTTAACTCCCGCAAGGGATTTTCAATACCCCCGCCTCGGTTCTGGTCGCGGATCAGCAGGGGTAATAACAGGAGTCAAGGCAATGTCCAATGATTTTCAATTGAATGCCAAGGCCCGTGAGGACATGGGGAAAGGTGCGAGCCGCCGCCTGCGTCGTCTGGCCAACCAGGTGCCCGCCATCATTTACGGCGGCCAAAAAGCACCACAAAGCATCAGTCTCGCTCACAACGAACTGAAACATGCGCTGGAAAATGAAGCGTTTTACTCTCACATCATCACGCTGGATCTGGAAGGCGATTCCCAGCAGGTGATCCTGAAAGATATACAACGCCATCCATCCAAGCCGGTCATCCTGCATGCAGACTTTCTGCGGGTAAGCAAAACCCACAAACTGCACACCAAAGTGCCAATTCACTTTATCAATGAAGACACCTGTGTCGGCGTCAAACCCGGTGGCGGTATTATCTCCCGCACCATGACTGAGCTGGATATTTCCTGCTTGCCTGCAGATCTGCCCGAGTTCATCGAACTGGATGTGGCAGCCGTTGAAATTGGCGACATCCTGCATATCTCTGATATCAAGCTGCCTTCCGGCGTTGAGAGCGTTGCCCTGAGTCATGGCGAAGACCATGACCTGCCCGTATTCACCGTCAACAAGCCGAAGTCTGCCGCCACCGAGGAAGATCTCGCTGACGAGGCAGCTGACACCACGACCGAAGAAAGCAACGGCGACGAAGAGTAAGCTCAGGGGAAATCAATCCCCAGAATTTACTCTTCGCGTTAGCAGGCCCCGACATTGGACACGCCCGTTCAACTTATTGTGGGGCTGGGTAATCCCGGCCCCCAGTATGACCGAACCCGTCACAATGCCGGGGCTGATTTCGTTCTGGCGCTCGCCAATCACTACGGCGTCACACTAAAAGCTGACAATAAATATTTTGGTCTCACCGGCAAAGCCGTGATCAATGGCAAGCCGGTCTGGCTATTGATTCCCACGACCTTCATGAACCGCAGCGGCAAGGCAATTGCAGCCCTTGCCGGGTTTTACCAAATTCGTCCCGAGGCTATTCTGGTGGCCCACGACGAACTGGATATGAACCCCGGTATTGCAAGATTCAAACTGGGCGGGGGACATGGCGGACACAACGGCCTCAAGGACACAATTCTTTCTTTGGGGAACCAGCGTGACTTTGCACGCCTGCGCATCGGTATCGGCCACCCCGGTCACGCCAGCGAGGTGGTCAACTTTGTGCTGCGGCGGGCACCGGCATCAGAACAACAATTGATAGATCAGAGTATTGATAACGCCATCAAGGCCATTGAGCCCACGGTGGTTGGCCAGTGGAACAGCGCCATGAAAGCGCTGCACTCAATCACTCCCTAAACAAACAACGGCATTGAGGTTATATAGTCATGGGTTTTAACTGCGGTATCGTCGGTCTGCCGAATGTGGGCAAATCCACCCTCTTCAATGCTTTGACTCAGGCGGGGATTGACGCAGCAAACTTCCCTTTCTGCACAATTGAACCGAACACCGGTATCGTGCCCATACCGGACCCCCGCCAGGACAAACTCGCCGAGATCGTCAAACCGGAGCGTATTGTTCCCGCCACCATGGAGTTTGTCGATATCGCCGGACTGGTTGCCGGCGCCTCAAAGGGCGAGGGGCTGGGTAACAAGTTTCTCGCCAATATTCGTGAAACCGATGCCATTGCCCATGTGGTACGTTGTTTTGACGATGACAACGTGGTGCATGTCGAGGGCAAAATCAATCCGGTATCGGACATCGAAGTCATCAATACCGAGTTGGCGCTCGCCGATCTGGATACGGTGGATAAAGCATTATTGCGTGTGGCCAAGGCAGCCAAGGGTCAGGACAAGGAGGCCATGGCGATAAAAACCGTGCTGGAAAAAATACAGCCCCGCCTCAACGAGGCAAAACCGTTGCGGGCTATGCCCCTCAGTAACGACGAACTGAAAACGATACGCTCGCTCAACCTGCTGACCCTGAAACCCACCATGTATATCGCCAATGTCGATGAAACCGGATTTGAAAACAATCCTTATCTCGACCAGGTCAATACAGTAGCCGCCGCAGAGAATGCCGTCGTTGTCCCTATCTGCAATAAACTGGAATCCGAAATAGCGGAACTGGGCGACGATGAAAAACTCGACTTCCTGCAGGAGATGGGCATGGAAGAGCCCGGCCTGAACCGGGTGATTCGCGCCGGCTATTCACTGCTGGGACTGCAAACCTACTTTACCGCCGGGGTAAAAGAAGTGCGCGCCTGGACGATCCCGGTGGGCGCCACCGCGCCGCAGGCTGCCGGTAGAATTCATACCGACTTCGAGAAAGGATTTATCCGCGCCGAAGTCATCGCCTATGAAGATTTTGTCGCCGGCAAAGGCGAACAGGGGGCGAAGGATGCCGGCAAATGGCGTCTCGAAGGCAAGGAATATGTTGTCCACGATGGCGATGTCGTCCACTTCCGTTTTAACGTCTGAGACCGGCACCGCCGGAAGATTCAATGCCACCCGCCCTGTCCACCCCAAACTGCTGCGCCCGCTGATGCGGGCGTTTTGCTGTACAGACCGCCATCCAGCCCTATAATGCAGCAATGGCTAAATCACTGAAGGTCCTGATCCTCGGTCTTCTGCTGACGGTCCTGCTACTGGTTGTACTGACGCGCTGTGTACCGGGATTTCAGATCAGCAGCTTCCCGGTGCTGGTCAACACCCTGGCGGGAACCGGCAGTCCTGTCGATCTGGAGACCATTACCGATCAGCTTGTCACCCCCAAGGGGTTTGAACTCACGCTTTTTGCCGACAACATTCCCAATGCCCGTTTTATGAAAGCCACCCCCGCCGGTCAGCTGTTAGTCAGCTCACCGAAAACCGGCACGGTTTACCTACTGGCTGACATTGATGGTACCGGCAAGGCAGATGAGCGCATCCCGCTAATTACCGGCCTGAATCGCCCACACGGGCTCGATATTCTCCATGACGATGAGACTTCGTGGCTTTATATCGCCGAGACCAATGCGGTAGGTCGTATCGCCATAGACTGGTCAACGGCATCGACTGAGGGCGACTATCAACGACTGATCACCAACCTACCCAATACTGGCGGTCACTGGACCAGGACGATTCAGTTCGGCACCGATGGCTGGCTTTATCTCACTGTCGGCTCAAGCT
>CATLZI010000004.1 GCA_950063125.1 uncultured Porticoccus sp.
ATTCCCCTTACGGCGTTTCCCATCCGATCAGCTACATGATTCCAAAAGAGGAAAATTTCTCTGATGCACGGTTGCGGATGTACTTGCACCCAAGCAATCCCAGTGGTTCGTTTGTCACTGGCTCATCCTCTTTTGCCTATCGTCAAGACACAGTAGAGATTCACCCAGCAGAGCAACAGTTTTCAGGGGAGGGTACTGGTTGGTGGGGCTACTCCGGGTTTAAAACCGGGAAGGTAGGCAACTACAACGGCAATCAGATCGCTGCCGGGATTGATTACGTGTTAGACAAGTATCCTGATCGCATTGCGATGGAGAAGGGCATTTATTTGTTGGGCAAATCGCTGGGCGGGGCAGGCGCTTTTATCCAGGCACTGATCATGCCCAAGTATCAGGACAAGATCGCTATTGCTGACAACATCATCGGCATGATGATGGCATCCAAAAAGCATGAAGATCAGCTCAAAGGCGGCTGGGGCGCAAAGGTAGACAGCCCGGAACTGTATGATGCTGCGGATATTCGCCTGCACTGGGACAAAGTGCAAGACATCCATTTTGCATGGCGCGGCGGTGCTAACGATAGTTTCAGTCGCTTTGACACTGAGTTTATCGAGATATGCGAAACCCGGAAAATTAGCTGCTCTTTGACATGGTTACAGAGTGGTCATGGCATTACCGAGAGCGGCTATAAACTCAATATGCAGCTCTGGACTGACCCTAATCAGGACGCCACGCTTGATAAAATACTGCCGGTTATCACTAACAATTCATCAAACCACCATGGCGACTTGCGCGGATACCACAATCGCGGTGTAACGTGGAACCACGCTGGCATTGTGGATAGTGCGGATCAAATCGTTATCCCGCTGAAATACGAAGCGATGACCGATCTCGGCCCTGAGTTGCCAGATCAGCCTGACAGAGCCATATTTTCAGTTACTCCACGGCACGTTAAGAGCTTCCCTATGGCTGCTGGAGATACTGTGTCATGGGTGTTTGGTGGCCTGAGTGGAACCACTGTGGTCGGGAGTGACGGCCTTGTAACTATTGATGAGCTGGCTCTGCAAACAGGCACCGGATACCAGGATCTGATTATAAGTATTGAGGGCGAACCTGAGCCGCCTGTAGTCGTCGATCCCACGCCAAGCGACGAGGTGATTGTCTACACCCGTGTCCCTCGCACCCACGGTGAGCACACCGTCACACTGAGCAGCGGCGATTACACCAGCGACAACTGGGATTACATGGACACTTTGCCGGAAGTGGCCCGCCAGTTTGACAACTTCAATGCGCCGGGGCAGTTGGTTCTATTAAGCACGGACGGCACCGAGAAGATCATCTATGACTGCATGGACAAAGCGCGGCCCTGTGTGCCGTTCGATGCCATGCCTTCACTGGACGGCTCAAAGATCGCCTTCTCTGTCTACTCGGCAGATGGGCTGAAACCACCGTGGCCAGAGAATCGCAACTACCCGCCCCAGCAGCTTAACGGCTCGAACACGGACGCCCGCATTTACATCTATGACATCGCCGCTGAGTCGCTGACCGCATGGCCCCACAATCAGGGCAATAAAGACATCTCCCCGATATGGTTGCCCAACGGCAAGATGCTGTTTGGCTCCACCCGCAACGGCTTTTATGCGCCGTATCTGGATCGTATTGGCACGTCAAAATCTCCCGAACCCCGGTTATTTGTTGCTGACGAGGATGGCTCGAACGTTGTGGACATTTCCCCCCATGAAGTGACGGCGGCCCTGCACCCGTACCTGTTGAACAGCGGTCGAGTGGCCTACAGCTCCCACTGGCTCGGCCACAATCTGGCCTATGGCTCCACCAACGGTGGAGTCAACTGGCCCGGTACCACCAGCAATATGTGGTCAATCATGGATATGGATTACCGTGGCGGGGACATGACAGCCCTGCTCGGCGCCCATAAAAGCCGATTAACTGGCTCGAACCCACGCAGCAATACCATGAAGGCCATGCACTTTCTGGGTCAGCGGGCCAACGATGATATTTGCACGGTGAACTACTATCGAGCCAATAACCTCGGTTTGGGGGATGTGATATGTTGGCCGCCGGAAAGCCACGGTGTTGAAGGCCCGGCCCCCGGCTTTGTGCCGAGCGGCCATTACAGTGCAGCGGTGTGGTCTACCTCTGAGGACGCCGCCTCCCGCAAAGACGCCAGCGGTCGGTATCTGGGCAAGGTGGGCTGGCCCGAAGGCACACCAGATAACCAATTGCTGCTATCGGTAGGTAGAGGTTATTGCACGCAGGTCGCTACCGGGGTGCCCGGCACCCCGGACAAGATCGGAGACGACATCGGTTGTGATGTGGGGTTGTATAAAACCACCGTGATTCCCAGCCAGTCCCCCGACGATCTGGCGCTGATCGTCGATCACCCTGAGTGGCATGAATATGGTGCCCGTGTGGTGGTGTCGAGAGACATTGCCACGCCCGCACTGGTCAACCCCGATGACGGTTCCTGCCAGATTGCCAGCTCTGATGCCGGGTCAACCGATGCGCTCAACTACAAGGGCTACGTGTTCAATGAACAGTACAAAACGGTTAATAATGACGGGGCATTGATGGAGGCCGTGCCCCACAGTGAGCTGGCGGCGATCCGGTTTTACGAGATCATTCCCAACACCACCCGCAGCCGCAACTGGGACAACAGTATTGGCAACCGGGTAAAACTGCTGGGTGATGCGCCTCTGTTGGCAGACAAGTCATTCAAAGCCGAGCTGCCCTGTGAAACGCCTTACATAATGGCGGGGGTGGACTCTGACGGCCGGATCATCAAGCGCGATCAGGTGCCCCAGTCATTGCGGCAGGGCGAGAAACGCGTCTGTATGGGTTGTCACCTGCATGCCAAAGAAGGCCGCCCCTACGAACAATCAATGGCATTTGCGGCCCCGGCATTTGACCTGACCCAAGCCATGCCGGTGCCCACCTACACCAAGGACATCAAGCCGATCTTTGAGGCGAAGTGCACAAGCTGCCATGTAGTCGGTGGGGATGTGCCGCTATACGATTATCAAAATCTGGTTTGGGATTTTTCCCAGAAAGCCCTGCCAGAAAACCTGAAAGTGCAGATGAGCAGCTCCACTAACGAAACCAGAAAGTATGGTTTACAGCGGCCCATGATTAGCAAATACGTCAACAACATGTATGCCCGCGAGAGCCTGCTGTACTGGAAAGCCGCGAACGAGCGCACCGATGGCCGTACCGATGACCAATACGACGACGATATTGATTTTGGCGCCGATCATCCGGTAGACCTGACTCCAGCGGAAGTCGATCTGATTGGCAGCTGGCTGGACAGCGGGGCGGCTGAGTAATGTCTCAACATTGCTCGGTTTAATACAGACACCTCAGCGTTGCCTCTCCGGAGAAGCTGCCAAAAAAGTTTTTATTAGCACTCTCTCTGCTTCAGCTGTTAGGGTGTTGCTGAATTATTACCCAACCCCAGGAATCATCTATGAAGAAGAACCCTTGGCAGGATTCATCCGGTCGGGAGCGCGATCTCCACGAAGACCTTGCTGAATTACTCAAAAAGCTTCCCAAGGGGGGCAGCGCGATTGTTTATCTGCCGGTACTGCTTATTGTCCTCTGGGCAGTATTTTCATCGTTCTACACAGTTCAGCCGGAACAGCAGGCGGTCGTCAAACGCTTTGGCGCCGTAGTGAACATTACGGACCCCGGTTTGCACTTCAAACTGCCTTTTGGTATCGACAGAGTTCAGCGTGTGGCGTCTGCCCGGGTTCTGAAGCAGGAGTTTGGTTTTCGTAGCGTGGGTGAGGTCAACAACCGGACCAGTTACTCCGAGAGCGACTTCACCAGTGAGTCCCTGATGCTCACAGGCGACCTGAATGTGATCGATGTGGAGTGGGTAGTTCAGTATCGCATCCAGGATCCCATCAAGTACCTCTACCAGCTACGTGAACCAGACCTGACGCTGCGGGATATTTCCGAGTCCGTGATGCGACGGGTAGTGGGTAACCGACTCGGTTCAGAGGTGTTGACCGTGGGTCGGGTAGAAATTGCCCAGGGTGCCCGCGATGAAATTCAGGGCATCATGGATCTCTACGACTCCGGTATCCATGTGATTACCGTTGAGTTGCAGGACGTGGTTCCCCCGAAGGCTGTACGGCCCGCGTTTAACGAGGTCAATGAGGCTCGCCAGGAACGTGAGCGAATGATCAATGAAGCTACCAAACGGGCCAATCAGCAGATTCCCCGGGCCGAGGGTGAAGCCCAGCGACTGATTTCTGAGGCCCAGGGTTATGCCACCGCCCGAGTTAACCGTGCCTTTGGTGAAACTGCCCGGTTCCGCGCCATGTTGGTGGAGTACAAAATGGTGCCCGAAGTCACCCGCACCCGTCTCTATCTGGAGACCATGGCAGAAATACTGCCGAATATTGGACAGGTGCTCATGGTGCAGGAAGATCAGGTAGGGCCCTTACCATTGATGAATGTGCGTGATGCGCGCCAGGGAGCAAGCAAATGAAAAAATTGGCGAGTCTTTTAGTCGTGCTTGTGGCCGCTATCGTTGTCTTTTCATCGGCATTCGTCGTTGATGAAGCCGAGCAGGCCATTATCGTCCAGTTCGGCGAGCCCCAGGGGGATGTGATCAGTGCCCCGGGTTTGCACTGGAAGTTACCCTTTGTCCAGGAGGTGCGTCGCTATGACCGGCGCCTGCTGGTCTGGGATGGTGATGTATCCCAGATTCCCACCCTTGGCCGTGAGTTTATCCAGGTGGATACCACCGCTCGCTGGCGTATTATCGATCCCCTGCAGTTTCTGCGCAGTGTTCGCGATGAACGCGGAGGGCGCACTCGCCTCGACGATATCATTGACTCCGTGGTGAGGGACATCATTTCCGGCACAGAACTGGAGGAGATCGTTCGCTCCGGAGACTGGGACGTGGACGTGGATGAACTCGACGAGATAGAGCAGGATCGGGATGATGTCAGCCTGACCAAGCGTCCCAAGCTGGGACGTGAAAAACTGGAGTCGGAGATACTGAAAAGTGCCTCAAGACTGATGTCTGACCTGGGTATTGAACTCAAGGATGTTCGTATCAAGCGTATTAACTACATTGATTCCGTGCGTCGCCAGGTGGAGAACCGCATGATTTCCGAGCGTCAGGCCATTGCCGAGCGGTTTCGTGCCGAAGGGCAGGGTCGCAGTCTGGAAATCACCGGTGAAATGGAGAGAGAACTGCGTCGCATCAATTCTGAAGCGGCCAGGGAAGCAGAAGAAATTCGCGGGGATGCCGATGCCGAGGCGATCAGCATTTACGGCGAAGCTTTTGGTGCTGATCCGGAGTTTTATGCGTTTATACGTACGCTGGAGACCTACAAGGCACTCGGTGATAACGCCACTTTGATGATTCGTTCGGATTCCGATTTCTTCCGTTATCTGGAAAAGACAGACCGTTAGTGGTTTTTGGGGCAGATGACAGGTTATTGATAAAAACCTGTCGTCCGCTCACTTTTTCATCACTGCTTTTTTCATCTCTGCGTCATCAATCACGGCTTCATCAATCAATGGTGCGCCGGAAAGATAGCCCTGTTCGAGCAAAAAATGATCCATTGCCAGGGTGGTAGCACTGCGCCAGGGTTCACGGTTAAAAAATCCATGTTTCTGCCCCTCTGCGGTTAACAGGGTGGTGGGCACTTCTTCTGATAAAGCCTTCTCTGCGAAAAAATTGCCCTGTGCCAATAGCCCGTCCCGGTCACCAAACATCAACAGGGTGGGTGGCGTGTCGCTGTCGATATGCAGATTGGGTGACAGGGCGGCGACCGATGGCTCGGGCATCATCCCGATCAGTTCGATTTCCCGGCTGGTGAATTCCTCTTCCGCCGTGGGATTGACCAGGTTGAGTACCGGGTTGAACAGTACCAACAGGGCGGGACGCATTGATGACATGTCGATGCCCGCCGGATGATTGCACATCGCCAGACAGGCCGCGATATGGCCGCCCGCCGAGGCACCGGAAGAGACGATCTGTTGAGGATTGATGCCCAGTTGCGCCGCGTGCTGGTGCAACCATAAAAGTGCATCGAACCCGTCTTCCGCTGCTTTATCCGGGGTCGTGTGGTGGCAGCTGTCCACACGATAGTCAACCCTGACTGCAACCATTCCCCGTCGGGCCAGATAGTCTGCCTGCCAGCTAAAATGCTCGATTCCGCCGCTTATCCAGCCACCCCCAAAAAAGAACAGCACGGCGGGTCTGCGGTCATCTTCAGACCAGTCCCGGGGTAGATGAATTTCCAGGGTGAGTTTTCCCTGGGGGGTCTCTTTATAGGTGTATTGCCTGACCGCGGGCCTGTTCGAGAAAAACAGCGTGTAGAGAATAAACAGGACGGTGCAGACGGTAAATGCTCCCAGCAACCATGGCCAGAATTCTCTGAGCCAGCTCATAGTGATCCCTCCCTTAGCAAACCAGTTTTGACAGGCATGAAATACACTGATCGATAGTCCGGTAGACCGACTGGTAAACCGGTTGCGGTTTGTTGTAGGGGTCCGGAATTTCAGCGGCTGATTGATCAGCAAACAGGCCGCCGAGCAGCAGTGCCTTGTCTGCGGCAGCTTGTGAAAAGGTAGCCAGTTGTTTGACGTGATCGGCCTCCATGACAAAAATGATGTCTGCCCACTCGGTTAATTCCGTGGAGAGCACCGACGAACGGAGGTGGTTCATAGGCACTCCCTCCGCTGCGGCAATAGCGGCCATTCTCGGGTCTGCCGGTCGGTTTCCCAGCGGGTGAAATCCCGCTGATTTGAAGAAATACTGCCCGGTATCCGGGATCTTTTTTTCTGCCAGGGCCTGAGCCACAGCACTGCGATTGATATTGCCATAGCATAAAAACAGTATATGGCTGGCTGTCGACAGTCGATCGCTGACCAATGAATAGCGACTGCGCCTGATAATCCCGTTGCGGAACTGTTTGTCCCGGTAAACACCGCTCAATCGGTCGGTGTAGCTGCGAACAATTTGCCAAAGGTCTACAAAACCAGGTTTAAGATCAGACAAGGACTGGGCATCGAAATAATGTCTGGGGGAGAATGCCTTCAGCAAATCTTTCATGGCATCGCCCAGTGCCGGGATAGTCACCAGTCGGGGATCGGCATCTTTGCGTGCCACGGCTTCCAGCCAACGAAGGTCACTGGACAGTTTTCGGCAGTAGATCTCAGTCCGGTAGGGCTTTGTTTCAATCGGTTGGGCGGTATAAAGCTGATAAAGCTGATAGGGAAAGTCCGCCCCGGCGGCAACGGCGAGAGGCAGTGAACCCCAGAAACGACCGTTGATTTCAATCAGAATAAATTTACCGTTTTCCGGATTCTGTTTGAATTCCACCATGGCGACACCGTGCCAGTTCAGCTGTTTGATCAGCCGGGCACTGACTTCGAGCAATACCGGATCAACATTGACACTTTTACGATAACTGCTGCCGCCCCCGCTAAGGGGCATTTCATGAAGGCGCTGATGCTGAAAGGCGCTAACGATCTCGCCGCGGTTGGCAATTAACTCAATACCCTTGCCGATTCCGGAAAAATACGCCTGCAGCACCAGATGGCCGTGCTCGAGCAGTTCCGTGCCCACTTTGACCAGCTCTTCTTCTGAATGGGCGTAGCGGACCGACAGTGGCTTCCGTAGCGAATTGTCTGAAATGGAGCGGCCCGGTTTGATCACCATCGGATAGCTGAATTCCGGCAATGCAGCCCGAAGCTCTGCGATGTTCGCAATATCCCAGCTGGCGGGTAAGGGTGCATTGCACTGCCTGGCGAGCAGGGCCGTCCGCGACTTGTCCAGCACGGTTTCCAGCGCATCCAGCTCCGGTACGGCAATCCTGTTGTAGTGGGAGCTGTTGTGAAAGTGCCGGGCTATGGGTACCAGGGTTCGCTCCGTGGCCGGGATCACCAGTTGGTACTGGTGACCGGCGAGCTGATCTTCTATCCAGCGAACAAAGTCATCGGGCGCTTGTAGCGGATTCGGATAATCGAGCACATTCGAGGCGTAACGGGAGTAGCCAGCAATGGGGCTTTGCTGGTGAGAGGCAACGGCTACCGGAATGCCCCGGCTACCCAGCGAACGGGTAATCGCCAGAGCCGGTAATGTGTCCCCATCGAGCAGAAGGATAGTCATTGGCAATCATTTCAACCTGTCTTGAAGGTTGTTCGCATCAATCGTCAGCTGGGCCAACCTTTCCAGCATCTGGCTGGTATGAGAACGAATCACCGCAGGGTTGCTGTTAAAGGATTTTTCCTCTTTGATCAGGCGCTTCAATTGTTGTCTGGCCAGAAAGGACTTGCCTTTATTGAGCAGGGTTTTGGTGGTGGTGGACCGCCTGTCGTCGAAAATCGAGACCAGATTTGCCGGCTCATAGACCACATTGATTGATTGGCACCAGTCATGCCATTTGAACTGGTTGATGTGGGGCATGGTGTTGATGGGGCGCCAGGGTATGCCATAGGCATCAGCAATAATTGCACCATGAAGCGATTCAGTAATGACGTATTTTGAGGCAATCAGGTCGTTAATAACGATGAGGGGGTCTTTTGTCCTTGGGTCAATGTGGTGGATTCCCAGGTCATTGGCGATATGCTTCCAATAGCCACTTTTTGCGGTGTCGCAATGCATGATCAATGACACCTCGTGAATTTTTTCGGCTTCGGGTATAAATTTCCTTAACAGGATAGCGGGATCAGTCAGGGCTTTGGATGGATCAATACCCAGCTTTTTGGCAGTTTGTGGGCCTCTGACAAAATAGATGTTGTACTTTTCATCAATCTCCGGTGAAGAGAAATAACCCACCCCGGAGCCCGCAATAAATTTTACTGGAAGCGGGGGAATTCTCTGGTCGAGTATGGTGCCAATCCCGTACAGCAGGGCCGCTTCCCGATTGTTTTCCTCGTAGTATTCTTCACCATGTTTGGCGATACCCTGAATGACGCCAGGCAGTAATTTTGGCCATAACCAGGCATTCAAATCGTCTCCAAAATTACCTTCGTTGTCATGGTAGTAACAGAGCTTCATAAATTGCTTGCCTCAGGCTGTATGTGATTGGTTGTTATGAACAGACTTTATTGTATTTCATCCAAATAAAAGGGAACGCGTTCAGGGAAATACTCCCTGATTAGATCCTCGCAGTGGCCCCATACCTTTCTTGTCAGATAGTGCTCATCAATGCCCTCTATAAAAGAGGCTTTCTCTGGTTCAGAGTTGGCGTGTGAGGTATTGATATCTCGTGCATTGATGTTTAAAAACCGGGCAATTTCTCCAGATTCCCGAGACAGGTTGTCTGTTCTGATGTAAAGGCTGGCAGCCTCCGGAAGATGCTGCTTTGCCAGCAGATAGTGTTCATTATATTGGGACAGATAAGCATCGAGAGAAGCCAGCTGGTTGGTCTCGAGAACGGCCTCTTCCGGATCATACCCGCGGGTTTTGTCCATCCAGAAATACTGGCGATATTCCTCCCACTCAGGCGGATGTTTTTTGAAGTGGAAGTTGATTCTGGACTTGATCCAGCTCAATGGCTCCCTGACGGTAATTAAATATTTTGCGTCGGGAAACAGGCCGACAACTTCCTTTGCTATGTAAATTAATGAATGGGTAGATTCCATTTCAAGGTTCAGTTTTCTGTCCCGTTTTTCAATAAAGGATTGAACCTCTTCAGCCGTTATTTCATTTTTTAAATAGTTGATGATTTGATGATTGGTCTCTGAAATAGCTGGCTCGTGGGCCGAATCAAAGTGGGCCTTAAACATGGAGGAAATCGACGTTGTGCCTGTCTTGGCGGCACCGATACAGTAACAATGAAATCGTCGGGGCAGTACCTTGTAGGTTCTGAGCCGCAATTGGTTATAAATAGACACAGTGGCTCCTTATGAGGCACTTGATGTTCAGCCTGTTGATTCTGATCCTCATATCCTGCCCTTTCCGGCAAAGCTGTTTATTTCATTGTAGAAGGCATGGTTGGAAAGCTTGAGACCAACGATCCACCCTACAAATGCCGCTGCCATCAATAGAGCAAATTGAATATAAATGCTTTCGATATGTTCCTGCATCAGGGAGTTTACAGCCAGTGTTGGTGATATTGTGAAAATCAATGGCATCAAACCCTGGGCGGCAGGTTTTGCGGCATCTTTCATCCCAATGCCAAATACCTGGTTTGCATAAAACTGGCAGGCGATAAACCTGACAATAAAGAATCCCACCAGCGCCAGGCAAACTGCTTCCAGTCCTACAAAGCAGGCTCCGCCCACCATTATGATTTTTGCAACGTTCGAAATGACCTTGATCTTCAGTGTGATTCCCGGTCTGCCATAGGCAATGAACAGGTTGTCGGCAAACAGGAATGACGGCAGCAGTACACCCGCCAGGCAGAGGATTTTTACCAGCGGAATGGCGGCATCCCACTGCGTGCCATACAGCACCCTTATGGTTTCTTCCGTGTAGAGAAAAAGGAAGGTAAAAAAGGGCCAGGCAAAAATATAGGAGTAAGTGACAGCCTTGAGATAGCTCTCCCTCAGCTTGCCCGTGTGAATGTTGTCCCGGGAGAAAAGCGGCAGGATGACCCCGCGGATGCTGCTGACAAAGATATGATCGAACAGTGAAAAAGTACCAAAGGCCCGGGAAAAGTAGCCCAGCTGTGCGAGACCGAGCATGCGGGCAATCAGGGCATCGGTGATACTGGTGGCAAACTGGTTGATGATGTTACCCGCGCCGACAATGGAGCCGAACCTGAATATATTTTTGGCGCCTTCCAGGGTGGGGGTAAGACTCACATCCCGGGGTCGAAAGAAAACTGACAGAAGTACAATGCTGGAGGTCTCGGTGATCGCGCCATAGGCGAGACAGAGATAGCCGGAACCGGTGTAGGCCGTTGCCAGGGAGACACCGATGCCCAACAGGGTTGCGGTTAGGCCAATAGCCGCAGTGATATGAAAGCGCATTTTCTTGCGCAGCAATGCCAGGGTGATAGTGCCAAAGGGGATGATAAAAAAGTTGAAGGAAAGAATCCTGATCAGCGTTTCTATGCCTTGTTCCTGGAAAAAGTCGGCAATCAGGCCCGCCGCGAAAAAGAGCAAAGCCCCCAGCGCCCAGGACATCAATAGGTTTAGCGTGAAGGTTGTTCTGATTTTCGTCTCATTCAATTCTTTTTCCTGAATAATGTACTGATTCAGGCCAAAGTCGCGAAACAGTTGGGCCAGCGCCACGATGGCAAAGCCCGCACTGAAAATGCCAATCTCTTCCGGCGTCAGCAGACGGGCCAGGATCATGGTTGAGACAAACTGAAAGGAAAGCGTCAGATACCTGCCGGTGATACTGAATCCAATGGCTGTGCGAGTGGTGATAGTCATCAGGTCGAATAAACTCTGGGTTTGGCAGGCAATTTTATAACGGACTGCAAGTCTATCTTATATTCGACAGCCTGAAGAACACTCCGCCAAATAAGATGTTCTTTGTCCTTACCGGACTGGCTTGATCAGCGCTTAAATCAGGCCGGTGTTCTGAGGATGTAAAACATTCTGACAAACTTTTTGCCCGCTGTGGTTTCGGCCAAAAACGTAAAAAATACCGACAGTTGTTAGCGGCCTCGCACACTGTCAGAATCCTTGGCTTGGAGAAAATGTCCGAGGATTAATAAATGAATCATCTGCTGTACAGCGCAGTTGCCAGAACACTGCCCCTTGTGCTGCAGACAAAAAATAAACAGCGGGTTTGTATTCTCACCTACCACCGCGTGTTGCCTGAGCGTGATTACATGCGCAGTTCCGAGCCGACAGTGGCGACATTCGATTGGCATATGGAGCTGCTCGCCCGCTACTTCAATCCGCTTTCGCTGTCTGATGCCATTGCCAGACTGGATAGCAATGATCTGCCGGAAAGGGCTGTTTGCGTGACCTTCGACGATGGGTATGCCAACAACGCAGACTATGCGTTACCGGTATTGCAGCGTTGGAGCATACCCGCCACCGTATTTATTTCCACGGGCTTCCTCAATGGTGGCCTGATGTGGAACGATGCGGTGGTCGAGGCATTACGAATTGCCGGGAGTGGCGAGTTTGATCTGCGTTCGCTCGGTCTGGCTACTTACGATCTGGCTGATTTCCATCACCGCAGACAGGCAGCGGGTCAGATTATTCGTGAAATCAAGCATTGGCCACCGGAAAAGCGTGCCGAGGCTATTCGTGTTATTCAGTCGATGGTGGGGCCCTTGCCGGAAAATATGATGCTGACCAATGACCAGGTGAAGCAATTGAGAGATGCCGGTATCGAAATTGGCGCTCACACCCGGACCCATCCCATCCTGGCCATGTTGAAACTCGCCGATGCCCGGCAGGAAATTCAGGCTTCAAAAGATGCGCTGGAAACACTCACAGGCAAACCGATTCGCTATTTTGCCTACCCCAATGGCCGGCCCGAGATCGACTATCGGCTGGAACACCGCGATTTTGTCAAATCCATCGGTTTTGAGGGGGCGGTGTCTACCCAGTGGGGGGTTGCCAGCGAGTCTAGCGATCGTTGGCAGTTGCCGAGATTTACCCCCTGGGACCAGACGCCATTGCGGTTTATGACGCGCTTGCTGGCAATGTTCAGGAGCCCGGCTTGAGGTTTACTGATCGTCGCCCGACGACCACTGTCCGGCCGCTTTCAGTTTGTCTCTGAGGCCGGGAAGCGGGAAACCCCTTTTGTAGAGACTGGTGGCATAAGTTCTTGCTTCGGGATATTTTTTGAGATCCACCAGCAAGAGTGCCAGGTTGTACTGAATCTGTGGGTTGTGGGGGTCAAGCTCAATGGCCTTTTCATACAGCTCAAGTGCTTTTTGCTGATGGCCGGTCTGGTGAAGGAGGATGCCGTACAACATGTGGGTAGTTGCATCATTGGGGCTGAACTTAATGGCCCGCTGTAGATAGCACTCTGCCGGAGGGTAGCGCCTTGGGTGGTCGTCGGGCCAGGTATTGATGCGGTAACGAATCGCGCTGTACAGGGCCCGGTGATGGTTTGGCCAGGCCCTCAGGGTGTAACCGATATCCCCCAAAGGCGAGACACTGGTTTGTCCCTTGATCAGCTGCTCTACCTCCGGATTAAAGTGATGTTTTTCCACAATGTTGAGCTGCCCGGGTAACTGGTTGCGCAACAAGTAGTCAAATGGGCCAAAATTTTCCATGCCACCCTCACAGGGTGCGTTTTTGAGGGTATCGCCTACCCAGGGAGCATGGCCGACAGGCGCTGAAAAAACTGACGTGCTATATAGCAAGAACACGGTAAACAGGGATAGAACAAAACAGTGGGGCAACGTTACTTTAGTCAATTTGTGCATGGGAAGCCTGTAAAGAGCCATAGAAAGCCAAACACTCGCGAGTGTAAGCTTTCAGTAGGTGATAAAGTGCGCATTAGTTATACGGCACCTCTGCCTGTAAAAGGGTTTTTGTCAGTAATCCGGCCGACAGTCACTTTGACTGCTAATACTGCCAGAGTGCAGGGTAAATGTCAGAAATGAAACACTGGATATTTCATTTGGCGAAGTATACGGGGCTGTTTGCCCTGTGCCGTTGGATAACGGCTCGTGATCTTCGAATACTTGCCTATCACGGAATCTGGCTCGGCCAGGGTCATTATGGCAATTATCTTTTTATGAGTGCCGATAAATTTGCTGCAAGGATGCAGAAAATCCGGGCGCTTGGCTATCCGGTGTTGAGCCTGACTGAGGCATTGACCCGTCGTGAAAGCAACACGCTACCAGCTAATACAGTGGTGCTGACCATTGATGATGGTTGGTATGGCATCTACCTGCATATGCTCCCCGAGCTGGAAAAGCACCAATTCCCCGCAACCCTGTATGTCACCACTTACTACAGTGAAAAACAGTGGCCAGTGGTGAATGTTGCGCTGCATTATCTGGTCTCAAGGACAGGTTTGGCGAGAGTAAGCCTTGCCGATCTCGGCATCCCCGGTGGTCAGGTTTATGACCTGGCAGAAAGTGATCAGCGTTCGGATCTTGCCAAAACACTGCAGTGCCATATCGAACAGTTGCCCGGTGAAGAAGAGCGGCAGGCCTTTCTCTGGCAGGTAGCGGATCAACTGGGTTTTGACCGGGAGCTGATCTGCTCAGAAAAGTGGTTTCACCTTGCGAGCCCTTCACAGGTTCAGGAAATGTCCCGGCGCGGTCTGGATATTCAACTGCATACCCACCGTCACCGAATCTCAAAAGCGGGACAATTCTGTGTTGAAGAGGAGATAGAGGGTAATCGTGCTCGACTGGAGCCTCTGACAGGACAGCCACTGCAACATTTCTGTTACCCCAGTGGCGTGTATGATCGGGCGATTTGGCCAGACCTGAAAAAGCTGGGTATTGCCTCAGCTACAACCACTGCGTCGGGTTTGGTCGGCAGAGATGCCGAGATTTATGCTCTGCCACGAATTCTGGATGGCGAGCATGTTTCAGACCTGGAGTTTGAGGCGGAACTGTCCGGTTTGCTTGAGCTAAAGCGATCTTTTTTCAAATGGCTGAAAACAGGATGATTTGAGGAACAATGGAAAAAATAAAAAAATACTTCAGTACTATTCGGACGCTATCTAAGTGCGGCAAACTACAAAAAGACGGGTTCGTCAGCCCAATAACCGTCTTTCTCTCCGGTATGAAATTCACAAGCGTTATAGTTTATTAGCGACAGGCCAGTTATTCTTAAATTGAATATTTTTCCGGCTTAAAGCGCGGGCTTGCTTATGCAAAGTTGCCCTCCTGCAGCGCGTTAACTAGATAGCAGGGCATGGTGTGTAAATGACTGAAATATATTTGAAAGGAAACACTTTAACGCAAATAGGTCAGAAAATCCGTGTGGAGGCCGTCGTGGAGGGCTGTGAGCCCATTTGGTTTGAGCTGGACAAGCAATTTCAGTCCATGATCGACACTGAATCAGTGGATGCCTTTTTTGTTCTCTATACCTGGCTCGCTATGGAGCGTGGTTTAGATCTCAAAATAGAAGGCAAGGTGTCCAGACAGCTGGCTGATGCCGTGTCACACGATATAAAAAAAATGTTTCTCGCGTTATGCCCACGTTTGCATGAGATTGATATCGACGTACTCAATCCGGAGTCATCCTGGCAACAGTCAGACGGGTCTTCTGCAACAGGGTTCAGTGGTGGGGTGGATAGTTGGTATACAGCCTTGCAGGCTGAGGAAAATGGTACCCCGTATGCCTATTATTTGTTCGCGAATACAGGGCAACATGGTAAAGACAACGTTGAAGAAGTTTTTGCGCAAAGGTTTGCTGTAGCAGAAAGTGCCTTGTGTACCATGAATAAACCCCTGATAGCAGTCAATAGCAATATTGACCGTATTTTCAGAGAGCGTTTTCAGCAGCGTGATGTGATAGGCAACATTGCCTGTGCGCTGTTATTGCAGCAGGGTATTTCCAGATATGATTATTCTTCCAGCTATGCGCCTGAAGACCTGGGGGTGTTCGAGCACTACGACATGTCAATTATGGACCCCTATCTCCTGCCATTACTCAATACCGAAAGAATCCGTTTTTTCTCCATCGGGGATGAGGCTGGAAGAATAGAAAAACTTGAGTTTATTTCATCCAGAGACCTGTTCAGCAATGAAATATATGTATGCATAGAAAAAACTATCCCCATAAAAAACTGTGGTTATTGCTTTAAATGCAGAAGGACGCAGCTTGCCCTGGAAAGTATTGATAGGATGGCTTTATTAAAAAATAATTTTGATTTCAGCTTCTATCAAAAAATACGCTTGGGTTCTATGGTTGGGTTGTTTTCGAGTGCTAATGAAAACAACCTTGATCTTGAAATAAAAAATAAATTAAAAACTGAAAAAAACTCGAATATATTTATGCTTCGAGCAATTTCGATTTTCTGGTCTTTAACAAAGAAGTTGATGCCAGAGGGCATAAGATGGCGAACAGAGCAGAAGTTTCCTTACTTATGGTAGCTGCATTGTTCTTATAGGAATCTTTCAGGAGCTATTTACATGAACAAGAAATTGCTCATAAGTGATATAAAGATAAAGCAGGAAGATGGATTTAATATTTTATCTGCCGATGTTGATGGCGATTTAGTTTTTTTTAAAGTTCCAGATAAATTTCCCTTATACATAAATGCTGAGTGGTTTATCGGGGTTTCTCTTCTGGAAGCCATGGTTTCCCAGCGGGATATACAAGTTGATGCAGGTGTGGCTGTGTCCCGGTTTTTTTATGGCCAGCTCAGTGAATTACAAACGATATATTCCAGGTGGAACCCCAAGCTTCAAAAAATCGCATTGAACTGTGAGCTGAGTAATCGCGATAAGCAGTTCACTCATACGGGAAGTTTCTTTTCTGCGGGGGTTGATAGCTCCTATACCCTTATCGCCAAGCGTGATGAAATCACTCATCTTATTATGCTGCGCGGTTTTGATATGGGCGATGATGATTTCGCCTGGAATCGCCGCGTTGAGCACCAAACAGCGTTTGCTGAAAGCAGTGGGAAGCAACTGATCCCAGTGGATACCAACGCCCGGGACTGGACAGAGAAAAAAGAGATCGGTTGGAGTTTTGCCCATGGTTTATTGATTTCCTCTGCAGGTGGGAATCTGGGTATGAAGTGTCTTTATGTTGCTTCATCACATACTTACGATCACCTGTTCCCTTGGGGTTCCCACCCACTAACTGACCCTATGTGGAGTACGGAATCAACTAAAGTGATCCATCACGGTTCCGGAGCCACTCGTACCCAGAAGACAAAAACAATTCTGGAGTCCCCCGATGTGGCTGAAAACCTCCAGGTATGCTGGAATAGCATTGATAAAAACTGTGGACAGTGTTCCAAGTGTATACGGACCATGGCAGCAGTCTTCCTGTTAAATGGTGATGTCAAAACGTTACCAAAACTTCAGATGGATCAGTTAAAAAAACTGCAGCCTACCTCCCGGGCAACAAAATCTTTCGTAATAGATTTGCTTCTTCTGGCTGATGAGACAGGAAATATGGAAGTTTACAAAAGACTGAAAAAATATTATTTGAAATCTGAGAGAAGTAAAATAGGTCCGCTGATCGATAAATGTTTTCTAAACGGTATATTAAAGAGAACCTATCGGCGCATTATGAAACCAAGGTGGCTAACGTTAAGAGTTGTTCCGATCAATACAGAAAACTACGATCTTTAAAGTTAAATCTTTTAACAGTTTATTAATTTCAAGAGAGAATAGAAAATATGTCTGGCAGATAGAGGTTTTGTGGCACATTCACTATGTTTAAGCACGACCACGTTCCCAGCTTGGTGGCTGGTGGGGTTTCCTTTTATACTGCCCGATTTACAAATGCCGCTGGACTGATGTGGCCCATCGAGCTAGGTGGTCGAATATAATTGTAGTGGTATCGTCATTCCCTGATGATCGATCCTGCATTATTTAAATCCTAGAACTAATCCCGAGTCTGAACACGACTGGCTGTCTGGTTTTTTCCACATCTCGGCAATCTGTCCCTTCATCGGAACGGTACCAGTCTTAATCCCCCTTCGGGCATGTGGGCATCGTGCACCCACCCCCGTCCTCTAGCTCGCTTTCTGAGGGTAATTGTTGGCCTCGGTCTCATGGCTGGATAGAAGGTTTTTGGACGGCAGTACACAACAATTCGGTTACCAGATCGGTACTCCATGCTCGACCTTTCAGTTCAATAGCGTTACTCTTTTCCACGGTGGCGTATCTCTCCGGTTGGTGACTTGTGTTGTAGCAACAAATAAACTAGATACGCCGACTCTGTATACTCAAACACCACCTTCGGTCACAACTCGATTTTAATCTTGTTGTCGACTAATTGTATGAAGAGAGGGCGTTGTGAAAAAATATTCGTCAGAATGGTTTTTATACCATTTAAGAAATAACGGTGTCTCACGGTGGGTTTCAAGCAGTAGTTCTTTGTATCTATTGGCAATAACAAAGGATTCGCGCAAGCCACTTGACTTAAACCTTCCATTTAAAATAAACCAGTGGGAAGATCTAGAATGTTTCGAGGAAACGGAAAGCTGGCATAATAAGAAGTATTTTTTAAGTAATGCACAAGAACAGCTAAACAGTGGCGCTATCTGTGTAACCCTTGTTCAAAACCAACAGCTTGCTTTTATTTCTTGGGTGAAGCCGGAATCAACTAAGAGTACCTTTGGGAGTGTTAAACAAACTGTTTTTTATCCGCCCTATACATCGACTCAATATTCTGGGTATGTTCATCCGAATCATAGAGGAAAGCGGATTTTTGTAGAGGGTCTGAATTTTTTGGCACATTATGTTTTTGATGAAACCGATACAAAATTAGCTGTCGCCGCTGTAGACGCAAATAACTTGCCAGCAATGAAAAGTCACTTAACCTCTGGCTTTGAACCTATAGCACGATTTGATACAACTCAACTATTCGGTAATGAGAAATTTTATATGGCTGAACTAACACCTCACTACAAATTTAGCCGTGTGAATACTGCAACTTGGCGGCTGGAAGCTGCTGGGTGAGCATATCTGTATTTGTTCCTGATGCTCATGCACGTGCCTGTGTCGCTGCGATACGCTCTTTAGGTCGTGCTGGTTATAACGTGCATGCGGGCTCGTCAAATTTTGATGCATTAGGTTTGAAATCCAGATTTGCTAATCACTCGGTCGTTTATCCCCCGTTTATTGATCCATTGTTTCTTGATTGGATGAGAGACTATGTTGCTAGGCACGACATAAAAATGATTGTTCCGACGAGCGCTGTATTGGAAGCTCTAAAGCCCTCATTTGAAGAGTTCAAACCTCTGCTTCCGGTTACTGCCGATGAGAAAGTTCTTTTTGACTGTTTCAGTAAGTCAACTATTGTGAGTAAATTTATTAATGCCGATCCTGCGTTAAATTTGATGAAAAACCATCCTCAATCCTCAGTGGTCGACTTAACAAAACCAATAGATTTCAGAGTGTTGCCCAAATCCAAAACTGGATACTACCTCAAGTCAGAAAAGCTACGACCTCATGGTTCTGAATCAGCAACCTCCTTTGCATTTGCAGAAAATGGCAAGAGAGCCCTAGCCGCGTTGAACTCGATGGCATCCGATTGGGAGTTTGCTCTTGTCCAAGAGGCTTGCAGCGGTTTTCAGGTTGGCGTGTCTGTCCTGATCGATAATGGTAAAGTACTTGCGGTGTCCTGTGTTCGTGATTGTCACCAGCGTCCGCACAGCAGGGGAACCATGTCCTTAAGACAAAGCTGTTGGTTCCCGGAAATCGCAGATGATACGATTAATCGACTTTCGTATTTGAATTGGCAAGGTTGTGCCATGGGGGAGTATCGTTATGACGAGAGTACTCATACCTTCAAGTTGATCGAAATAAACTTTCGGTTTTGGCAGTATCTGCACTTGGACCTTTTTGCTCGAATGGATTACCCACTAATGCAGGCACAGTGGTTTCTTGAAGGCAAATCGTATTTTGATACCAGACCCAAGCTGGGTGTAGTGTGCCGTGATACTTGGCCGGGTGAAGTTGCTCAGTTGGTGAATGAGTGGCGCAGGGATGATTTTAGTCTTTTTTCAAAGATACAAAGTTTCTTTATGTTTTTTGTGCGCTCTCTAAATCCATATATTCGTAGCGACTTTTTTTTCCCGGGGGATCGCACTTTATATTTTCAAAACTTTGTATACTACTTAAAAAGTGAATTAAATGCTTTATATGCACGACTTAAGAAATAGTTTAGTTCATCGTGCATTATAAAAAGTGAAGTGGTCCCCGAAATTTGGACAGGTGCCTAAGCTCTGATTCATTATCTCCACAAGGAGGAGAGTCATGAGCAAGAAACGCAAGCAATACAACGCATCGTTCAAGCCCAAAGTCGCCCTGGCCGCGATCAAAGGCGACGAGATTACATCCGAGATTGCTGCCCGGTTTTCAGATTCACCCAACGATGGTCAGTGCCTGGAAGCGCGAGCTGCTAAACAACGATCCTGACCTCTTCGAGGGTAAGAGGAAGTCCATCAAGCAGTCCGATGAGCCCAACACTGATGAACTTTACCGCGAGATCGGTAAGCTGAAGGTGGAGCGCGATCAGTAAACCATCAACGGCAGTTGGCAATGATTGAGCGAGGTCATCCCCCAAGTCAGTATTGCGCGCCAGTGTGAGCTGCTCAAAGTGAGTCGCTCATAGGTGTATTAAAGCCCTCGTGCACAGTGTCAGGAGGATCTGGAGTTGATGTATCTGATTGACCAACGACATCTGGAGACGCTGTACTACGGCTCTGGCGAGATGGGTGTTCATTTGCAGCACAAGGGTCACCCGGTAAACCGCAAGCGGGCCCACCTCAAAGCTTCGTCGCTTGAACTAGTCTATATCGGTCCTTGTGATCGTTATTGGCAGTAGGAAATTTCACCTCGCTAATGCATCAGATCAGCATAACTTTCACGCAAGAAGAGGCTACGCACCTCTAATAAACTCTTTGCAGAACCTTCCCAAACCTGTGGAAGACATGTCATTGCCTCCTTTTTGATAGACTGGAATAGCAAGAAATGAATTGGGTTCGATGATTATTGGCCCTTCTTTTGAAATAGCGATATCCCAACCCAGGTGGCTGGGGTAGGGTATAAGTTTGTGTGCAGCTATGGCTAGCTCAAGAGATTCTTTCCAAAAAGGAACAATATATTGGAAAATGCGAAAATGCGAATCTGGGTGAAACTCTATTTGTCGCTGAGATAAAGACCCTGTGAACCCTTTACCTAAAGAGCCGTTATTCATGTCCATGAAAGCAAATACCCTTCCTCCTACACTATCATTGTCTGTTATTGATTTTCCCGCACCAAACTTCATTAGAGCGCAATCAACTGTATAATTATTATCTTGGTTCATGAAAGTCACTACGCGTAATGAATTTACGGAATGTTCGTGGAAAGTAGACAAGTCAGGGTGCTGGACTATGTATTCCTGCAAGATATAACCTTCGAGATTTTCAAGATCATCAAATAAAAAAGACATAAATGAACCTATCGAAAGTGTCCCCTGCTTTCGCATAGTTATCGTATTATATTGACTCTCGTATTTTTCGATTACATCGAAACCTATACCGTTGGCACCGTCTATCGGTTTTATTACAACAGGAAAATTCACGTTGCTAAAAAAACTTGTCAGGGTGTCTTCTGATAAATTGACAGTGGCTCCATTTAGCACCCCTATTCTTTTATTGAAGAAGCCCAATGTATTAGAGTGGGGCAAACCATTGGCTTTCCATACGCAAGATTGTATCCACTTGTTGAATGGAACCACCCCGCTTCTTCTTGGATTTAAATATTTCTCAGCCTTTGTATATTCAGCTTCGGAAATTAAAGAACGTTTGCCGAGTTCAGTGTATAAAGGAATTCCGTAATAGCTCAGCGCAGAAAAGCCGTGAAATCGATAGTATAAAATTTCAATAAATTGTTGAAATCTATTCTTTTTTGATATTTCTTTGAATTGTTTGGAATTCTTTCTCCAGATTTTTAATAGATTTGACATCTGTGCCTCTTGTTCATAAGTAGATACTTTTGTGAGTTTCCATTTTAACTGAAGCAGCCATTCGTAGAATTTTAAGCTCCCATCAGTAATCGTTGATGCGGTATGCCTCCGATGCAACATTTAAATCACATATCATTTCGGTTTTCTCCGCGCATAGTGTGTAATCCCCCCATTTATAACCGGAGTTATCAGTAGAGGATTAGGCTGCCTGTAGCAACTGTCTCGGCGGTATGCCGCCAATGGCAGAGTGAGGCCGTTGGTTATTGTATTGCCAAAGCCACAGGGTGACTAACAACTGGGTATGCTCAATAGATTCAAATAGGTGCATGTCTAGCCATTCCTGTCTGGGCGTTCGGTTAAATCGTTCAATATATAGGCATTCTGCGTCGGCTTGCCCGGCTGGATATACAGCAAGGTGATCCGGTGCGTGTTTGCTCAATGGACCAGCATTTGGTTCAGGTATTGTACCCAATACCCTTCTAGGGGGGGCTCTCACACCGAAGTGCAACGGGTTTGCCTCGCTATTCGATAATCTGGTCTAACGATCGGATAACTCTGGCGGATTGCAGAGACGGATCCACTTCAATACCCAGACCTTCGCGGTTGTAGTCGTCCATCACATTGGTGCAGAAGGTATCTATAGTGATATTATTCATAAGTTGGAGAATATCCCCAAAATAGGATTTACCGCGACGCCGTTGCGTGGCGATGGCTTCGAAATAGAAAAAGTGCTCGGGAAACCATGTGCTGCTGTCGGTATAGAGGACGGAATGCGTCACGGCTACCTATCAAAGGTGGACTATCACCTTTACTGTGACAATATCAACTGGGATGATGTTG
>CATLZI010000005.1 GCA_950063125.1 uncultured Porticoccus sp.
CTTGCAGGGTAGGGGGGCGCTGCTGATGGCCATTCACTTCACCACGCTTGAAATCGGCGCGTCTGCCCTATCGGCGAGACACTCGATTGATGGCATGTACCGCCCCCATAAAAATCCTGTGTATGACTATGTGCAGAGCAAAGGACGTCGGGCAAGAGACCCGCTGGGGGTGGTTTATCCGCGGGAAGACATTCGCGGTATGTTCAAGGCACTTCGCCAGGGCAGAATTATCTGGTATGCCCCCGATCAGGATTATGGGCGCAAACAGAGCGTGTTTGCCCGATTTTTTGGGGTTCCGGCAGCTACGGTCACGGCTACTGCACGTTTTGCCAAAACCGGCAACGCCCTTGTTCTGCCGTTCTCTCAGGTGAGGTTGCCCGATGGTCGGGGTTATCTGATTAAAGTGCATCCGCCCTTACAGGATTTTCCGACAGGTGATGATCTGGCAGACGCTGAAACGGTTAACCGGCAGGTTGAGAAGATGATTCTCGAGCAACCGGATCAGTATATGTGGATTCACCGGCGCTTTAAAACCCGCCCGCCCGGCGAGTCAAGACCCTATCCCAAAAGTAGCAAATAACAGAGTCTGCCCAGACCAGACGAAACTGGAAATGATGGATGATGGGCCGGAAAGCATCAAGCATTGCCAGGATGGAGAACTCTGTCGTGCCCAATGGTCTGATATACCGGTGGCCGGTTGGATCAAACCCTCTCGGTCTTCTGTTATTAACCCTGGAGCCGGTGTCTAATTTTTTCATAACGCTTGTGCCCCAGGTTGCTGGTCAGTACCATTACGCGTTCTATTTTTCTTGGCTATTTTGAGGCTCCTCCGATGATCACCGGCAGTATTGTTGCTCTGGTTACGCCCATGTTTCGCGATAATCAGGAAGTTGACTGGGATTGTCTGAAACGTTTGGTGGAGTGGCATATTGCCCAGGGGACCAATGCGATTGTTGCTGTGGGTACCACCGGTGAATCCCCGACACTCGATGTGCAGGAGCATATGGCGACCATCGCTGCCATTGTCGAAGACGCCGATGGTCGGGTCCCCGTGATTGCTGGCACTGGTGCAAACTCGACCAGAGAAGCCATAGAGTGGACCCATCGAGCACAACAGATCGGTGCAGATGCCTGCCTGCTGGTAACGCCCTATTACAACAAACCCACCCAGGAAGGCCTCTATCTTCACCACAAAGCAATTGCAGAAGCCGTAGATATTCCGCAGATTCTCTACAATGTGCCCGGTCGTACGGCCTGTGATATGCTCCCCGCCACTGTGGCCAGGCTTGCCGAAATCCCCAATATTGTCGGTATTAAAGAGGCCACCGGTGACCTAGATCGTGTTAACCAGTTGGTCAGTACCTGCCCTGAGGGTTTTGCCATTTATTCGGGCGATGACTTCACTGCGCTGGAATTGATCCTGAGGGGTGGCCATGGTGACATCTCTGTTACGGCCAATGTTGCCCCCAGATTAATGGCTGAGATGTGTCGTTTGGCGCTCGCCGGCGAGGTGGATGCAGCGCGTGATATCAACAAGCGACTCATTCCTGTCCATGAAGCGATGTTTGTCGAATCCAATCCCATCCCAGTCAAATGGGCTGTAGCGGAAATGGGTTTGATGGAGCATGCCATACGTCTCCCGCTCACTGAGTTGTCTGCGGCCTATCATTTAAAAGTTACCAGAGCTCTTGAGCAGGCTGATCTGCTGAGCGGTGTACAAACAGTAAATTCGGAGTTCACTGGATGAAGGCAACACTGGAAAAGCTATCAGTGATTATGCTGTTACTGGCAATGGCTGGTTGCGGAAATAATCTGGTTCGCGACAAAAGTAATGATTATCTGCTCTCAGAGGAAGTCCCGCCCATGGTTGTACCCGAGGGCAAAAGCTCAGGTGCAATCGGTCAGCTTTATGATGTTCCTGCAGTCCCTGATGCTGGGGCGGGTTCAGACTATTTCGTTGTTCCCAGGCCGCAGCCACTCTCGGAAAATGTTTTTGAGGAAACAGTAAAAATTGAGACGTTCTCAGGCAGCCGATGGATAGAGGTTAACAAGCCTGCTGAAGAAGTTTGGCCAAGAATCAGGAATATTCTCTCGCGCAGTAGTGTCCCCACGACCCGGGTAGATGCCAGTAGCGGTATTATTGAAACGGGTTGGCTGCAATTCAAGGACGATGAAAACAGGAGCCACCGTTTTCGCTTTAAAATAGTTCCTGGTATTGGTGTCAACAGTACGGAAGTCAGCCTCTTGCAGATGTCTGCGCCCATTGGCAGGGAAGGCGACGCGGGTTCCTGGCCCGAAAAATCGATGGATGATTCCCGGGAACTGGAATTTGTCGAAATCGTTTCCAACTCCCTCGCCAATGAAATTAACAGCGGCAGCGTTTCACTGCTGGCCCAGACAATTGGTGGCCAGGAACAGGTCGAGGTAGTCTCTTCCCCAGATACTGATCCCTACATCAAGATGAATCTCAACTATGACAGGGCCTGGGCGTCTCTGCTCAACTCGCTCTCCCGGGGCGGTTACACCATCATCGATCAAAATCGTTCGGCGGGTAGATTACAGGTTGAGTTTCAGGAAATTGTTGCTGAAGAGCAGGGGCAGACGCTCAAGGAATGGGTGCTCAATCTTGGCAATAAAGTCGAAAAAGTGCCCCCTGTCGAGTATTGGGTCGAGTTGGTTCGCAATGAGCAGACAGTGGAGGTGCGGATAGCTGATAAGAGCAGGGATAAGCTGGAGCGCTCACTCGCTATTAAATTGCTCAAGGTAATTCGCGGCAATTTGAGCTGATTATGCGGTTTGCTTCACTGGGGAGCGGCAGCAGGGGTAACGCTACGATTGTGGATGTCGGCTCAACCCGGTTGTTGATTGATTGTGGGTTTTCAATCAAGGAAACGGAAAGGCGACTTGAAAGGCTGGGCACACAGCCCAGTGACCTCAATGCCATTCTGGTGACCCATGAGCATGGGGATCACATCCGAGGTGTCCTTCCATTGGCTAGGAAGTACGGATTGAAGGTCTATATGACGGCGGGTACCCACCGAGCCTTGTCCTTTTCGCTTTTCTCCGGGATTGATCTAAAACTGATAGACAGTCACCTGGACTTTGTTATTGGTGATCTTGCTGTAACGCCTGTCGCTGTGCCCCATGACGCCAGAGAACCTGTCCAGTACGTCGTACGAAGCGGCGACAATCTGTCTCTGGGGGTGTTAACTGACTTGGGAAGTATCACGGCTCATGTCATCCAGCATTTCGAAGGCTGTCATGGTTTGTTCCTCGAGTGTAACCACGATGCCGCTATGTTGGCTAACGGAACCTATCCGCCGTCGTTGAAAAAGCGTATTGCCGGTGATTGGGGACATTTGAATAATCGGCAGTCGCTCGATTTGTTACAAAACATCCAGACGTGCCAGCTACAACAGCTGGTATTGGGTCATATCAGTGAGCAGAACAATTCTCTGGCTGCGGTGCAGGCAATGATGAGCAGTCTGTCATCTGATCTGTTTTCTATACACTATGCCTGCCAGAACGATGGTGTTGATTGGCTGGCACTATCCCGAGTATAAATACGATTTTGTCGTAAAGCCGTATTGTTGCCTGACTGCATTTACATGCCCGGTAGCGCAGAAAAGCCGGTCAGCCCTCCAAAAGCAGTATCAATCAGTTTTATATTGTCCACAATTACACTAATAACCTTAAGTAAATGTTTAGAATCTATTGTAAGTTATTGATTTAAGTTTTTTAATTACTTAACTTAATGATTTATAAGGGGTTTATGTAATGATCAAAAAGTAGCCATTTTGTTTGAGCGCCCCATTTTGCGTGGATTCATCGAAGTTTTACGAAAGTAGTGCACAAAGTTATCCACAGAATTTGTGGGTAACTTTGGAGAACTATTTATCGTTTGTTGTCAACTGATCCGATGGCAATTCGTTAGGTGTCAGCAATGTGTCGGGAGTTTAATCTGCCCCTCGACCTGCTCTGAGAGTAGTTGCGCATCAGGACAATCGAGAGAGGTGTTGCCTTCCAGAGAAATGCTATCGAGGTTGGGTAAATAGAGCAGCGGTTTTATAGAGGTAAGCTGGTTTTGTGCCAGGTTGACGATAATAAGACCCGTGAAAATTTCAAGGCCGGAAAGGGTGACAATACCAGCGTTAGAACAGTTGAGTTGCGATAACTGGTTCGCGCGGGTCACGGCGTGGTCTTTGATCGCCTGTTCAACACAGACAGCAAGCGCCTGGTCCTGAATTTTGTAGCCGGAAAACAACTCGGTTGGTTTTAGAACAGGTTGTTCGTTAAAGGTGAAGGTATATTTTTCGCAGCCACTCAAAAGCGTGCCGATGACCACAATTACGAAGAGGATGTACTTTTTCATAGGGCTGGAAACCGTATCTTGTATTAAAGTAAGGCAACAAATTTCAACGCGTTGCCTGTCCTGTTAGTAAGAATATAGTAGTTTATTGTTTCAGGTATCCACGTTCAGTAGGTTTTATCGTTTTAATGAGGAAGTGACATGAAAAAAATTCTGTTAGCCATTCTTGCTATCTCCCTGACGGCCTGTATGTCCACAGACCCCTATACCGGACAACAAAAGACAAGCAACACAGCGAAGGGGGCTGGTATTGGGGCCGTGTCGGGCGCTTTGATCGGCGCGGCTACCTCCAGTAGCGGGGACCGCAAGAAGGGGGTTCTGACCGGTGCTGTGGCAGGTGCTGCCGTTGGCGGTGGTATTGGCTATTATATGGACCGTCAGGAAGCCGCACTTCGTGCAAAACTGGAGGGGACCGGCGTTCGGGTTGTTCGCGAAGGTGACAACATTCGCCTTGTCATGCCCAGCAGTATCACATTTGGTGTGGATCGTCACGAAGTTCGTTCGGAGTTCTATAGCACACTTGAGTCCGTTGCCATTGTCCTGAAAGAGTTTGATAAAACCAATATACGCATTGCCGGACACACGGATTCAACCGGTAGTGCAGAATACAACCAGACCCTGAGTGAGCGACGTGCAGCCAGTGTTGGCCAGATGCTCATGAGTCAGGGAATTGTGAGTGGACGGGTGTGGAGCACTGGCTATGGTTATCGCTACCCCGTTGCCAGCAATGATACGGCAGAGGGTCGACAAGCCAACCGTCGGGTAGAGCTTGAGCTTGTCCCGATCCAGTAGCACTAAACTGTCTCTGGCTATTTGGCCCCGGCCCGGTTTCGAAAACCGGGCCGGTTTGCTTTCCAGAGAGTTATCACTACCGCTCCTGCCTGTTGCGTCGGCACAGGACGTACCTGATACGGAACAAGAGCAGTTAACGCTGGTTGTAGATGATGGGGGGTTGTCGCTACAACAATTGGGTCCAAAAGCACCGGGACCTGTTCGCTGTGAATTCGCCTTGGGTGCTGCGCGTCATCGTCGCTTGCACGGTGGCGGCAGGGGGCAGGATATTGCCAAGGCCACCGGCCTAAGCCGTAGTGGATTCCGCCCCCAACTGCTGGATCTTACTGCGGGTCTGGGTCGCGATGGTTTCATCCTCGCTTCTCTGGGAGCACAGGTGACCATGATAGAGCGAAACCCCGTTATTTATGCGTTGCTTGCCGACGGGCTTTCTCGGGCTGCTGATAAAGCGGAGGAAGACCCCCCGCTGGCGGAGATCCTTCGGCGTATTAACACAGTCTGTCAGGACTCAGTCGATTACCTGGAAACACTGACGGATCAGGCATGCCCCGATGTGATATATCTCGATCCCATGTTTCCCTCCAGAGAAAAGTCCAGCAAAGTGAAAAAAGAGATGCAGATTTTTCATCAGCTTGTTGGGCCAGACGATGCCGGGGAATTGTTGCCTGTGGCTCTCGGTAAGGCGCGTTACCGTGTTGTTGTGAAGCGGCCTGCGCATGCCCCGGTTCTGGAGGGCCGCGAACCGGGTTACTCTCTGAAGGGAAAATCAACCCGTTTTGATATTTACCCCCTGCAAAAACTTCCCTGAGTTAGCCCTGTCACCATTGATAGCCCAGTGAAATGACCCATTCTTCATCGGCCCTTTTTTGTCCATCACCGGGTTGATTGACATAATCAAAATCATATCGAAGTTCACTGAACAGGTTGCCGAGCAGTGGTATCTTAATACCGGTACTACTCTCCGTCTGATTATTGCTGAAGTCGTCCACGGCCCAGAGGAATTCATTTTCATGGAACAGTGTCATGTCCGTTCCGGGCACAGGCCAATCCATGCGCATTCTCCAACGTCCCGCCAGGTCTTTTTCTGAGCCCGATCCGTCATAGTGGGAAACCAGCAGAGCGGCGCCCAGCTGTAAATTGAATTTCATCTGGTTGGCCAAGTTGATGCGACGGCCTGCACCTGCGCCCAGTTGGTACTGCTCATCAATAGCACTGAAACGATTTTTTACATAGCCCAGACGGCCATAGCTGAACCACCGTTCGGTGAAATCATAATTCAGTTGGTAGTTGGTTTCGTAGTGTTCATCTACCACAATCCCATCAGTTTTTTCCGACTCTGCCAGTAACTCGGCTTCGTGCCTGAACTTTTCCCTTAACCATTGCGTCCTGACAATGAAATCCAGGTCCTCGGTGTCGGTATTGCCGTCTTTACGGTTGAAGCCAAACCGCACATCGCCAGCAAAAGCCTTGGGGGGTTCCGTGGCTAAAAGTGTCATGAAGGGTAGTGATGGTTTTGTACCCTCATCGCAGTGGCCGGTAACGGTTCCCTCCATTGTCAGGGAGCAGTTGGTGGCTGACTCATCAGGACTGGTGACAAACGGCATTTTGGAAGAAGAACTGAAATCTGTGACCTGGTTTTTGGGGATTTTGATCAGACCGAAGATGTCTGATTTCCAGATAACCTGGCTCTCATTCATGGAATCCAGTTCGCCATGGATAATATCTCCGTTTTTTAAGGTGATTTCACCTGCAAGTGACATTACAGGGAATAGCGTACAGGCCAATAAAATCAGGCGGGGGGGTAAGTTACTCAAATCCGGCATTTTCAGTCCTTGTTGGTGATTGACCTATGCAAAGACAGGCACCCTACAAAAACCGTCATCGAATATCCACTGTGGATGAAAATACTTGAGGTTGTGTCATGGGGGGGAGTCAGAGTCGCTCGCAACCCGGATGTCGGGCCGTGAGTTGAGGATTGCCTGCGAGGGTGGACTTGGACGCTCCCGTGACGGTAGGTATTCTGTGTGGGTGATCCCGGGTACCAGCGTGACCTTAAAGAAGCAGTTTTTCGAGAATCCGTCGATAAATTTTTTCGAGGGCATCAATATCCTCGACGCTGGCGTTTTCGTTGACCTTGTGAATCGTGGCATTCACTGGCCCCAGCTCGACGACCTGACAGCCATGGGGGGCGATAAAGCGACCATCAGAGGTGCCTCCTGCCGTCGAAAGTTGCGCTTCAATGCCGGTGATTTCCCGGATGCTGGTCACCGTAGCCTCTACCAGCGGCCCTCGTTCGGTCAGAAAGGGCTCCCCGCTGAGGTGCCACTGGAGTTCATAGTCAAGCTGATGTTGTTTGAGAATTGTTTCAGTGCGGGATTTTAGTTGCTCGACGGTCACTTCGGTCGAAAAGCGAAAGTTGAAAAGCACTTGGACGGTCCCCGGAATCACATTGGTAGCACCGGTGCCGGAGTGAATGTTGGATACCTGAAAACTGGTGGCGGGGAAAAAATGATTGCCGTTGTCCCAACACTCGGCGGCAAGGTCGGCCAGTGCTGGAGCCACCTTATGAATAGGGTTGTCCGCCAGGTGCGGGTAGGCCACATGACCCTGGATACCCCTGACCACCAGTTCAGCTCCCAGAGAGCCGCGACGCCCGTTTTTGATCACATCGCCCACGCATTTAGTGCTGGAGGGTTCTCCCACCAGACACCAATCAGGGATTTTATGGTGGTCCAGTAGCCATTGAACCACCTTCACCGTGCCGTTTACGGCGATACCTTCTTCGTCGCTGGTGATCAGAAAAGCGATCTGTCCCGGATGGTCTGGTTGTGCGGCAACAAAATGTTCTACCGCTATGATCATGGCGGCGAGTGAGCCCTTCATATCGGCAGCTCCCCGGCCGTAAAGAACGCCGTTCTCAATGTGGGGGGAGAAAGGTGGATGTTGCCAGTCACCTTCGGGGCCCGCGGGCACTACATCGGTATGTCCGGCGAAACAGAGCGTTGGGCCTCTTTCACCGCGCACGGCCCAAAAATTATCCACATCGCCGAAGGGCAGCCTGACCACACAAAAACCGATGGCCTCCAAACGCTCAATCATCAGTTGCTGGCATCCCTCGTCTGCCGGGGTTACCGAGCGACGTTTGATAAGTTCACAGGCCAGTTCAAGAGTGGGGGAGAGGGTAGTCATTCAGTGATACTCCGGGGCAGTCATTACAAGTTTAACGAGCTGGGACAGCCCAGGCCACTGGCATTTTCTGCCAATAGGCAGTATATGGCGGCGGAGTCAGTCCGGAGCGCCAAAGGGCGACCGGACTGGCAAATATCCTAATTGGATACGTGCAACGCCTCATTCAATTCCACAGCGGATTTATTGGTCAGGCATTCCACGGCACCTGTCGCAGAATTTCGGCGGAAGAGCAGGTCATCCTTGCCGGCCAGTTCTCTGGCTTTGGTTTGCCCTACCAACTGGTTCCGGTCATCCAGTAGGCTTACTTTGGTTCCGGCGGTGATATAGAGCCCAGCCTCCACGGTACAGCGATCACCCAGGGGAATCCCCAGGCCGGAATTGGCACCCAACAGACACTGGTTGCCAATAGTGATAATGATATTGCCGCCACCGGAGAGTGTACCCATGGTAGAGCTGCCACCGCCCAGATCTGAGCCGGATTTAACGAACACACCTTGGGAGATTCGGCCTTCCACCATACTGGTACCTTCGGTGCCAGCGTTAAAGTTCACGAAGCCCTCGTGCATGATAGTGGTGCCTTCACCGATATAAGCCCCGAGGCGTACCCTTGCCGTATCGGCGATGCGAACGCCGGTGGGGACAACGTAATCCACCATCTTGGGAAACTTGTCCACACTGTCTACAGACAGAGGAGAGCCTGCCAGGCGGGCCTGTAACTGTCGGGCGGGCAGTTCCCCTATGTCGATGGCGCCCTCATTGGTCCAGGCAATATTGCGCAACACGCCGAACAATCCGGTCAGGTTTGTGGTGTTGGGTTTTACCAGCCGGTGGGATAGCAGGTGCAATTTCAGGTAGCCCTCGGGGACGGAGGCCGGGGCATCGTCGCTGACAAGTAGGGTGGCCACTACCGGGCGAGTGCTCTGCTGAAACTGCCTGGCAATCTCTGACTGCTCTGCTTCTCCCGACGCTGCAAAGGCTGCAGCAAGCGTATCCAGTTGTTCAGCGGTGAGCGTCATCACCTGGTTTTTACCCTGGATTCCCAGTGCGGTCTGAATCGCAGTGAGGGTGGTGTCTCCGGGGTTTAGTAAAGGTTTTGGGTAGAAAACCTCGAGCCATTCGCCGTTGTTATTCTGGGTGCCGATGCCCAATCCAAAGCTGTAGAGTGTCATTGCTTGTTATATCTCCGGAAGATTACAGATTAAAAAGTAAGGTGTACTGATCTGACCGAAAGCCGACGGTAATAGTACCGTTCTGGTCCAGCACCGGGCGTTTGATCATGGTCGGGTATTTCATAAGCAGGTCGACAACATTGTCTGCAGAGATCTGGTCTTTGACAGCCGGGTCCAGTTTCCGCCAGGTGGTGCCCACCCTGTTGAGCACTTTTTCCCAACCGGCAGCGGCGATCCAGCGTTCGATCATTTGCGGGTCGAGGCCGTCGGTGCGGACGTCGTGGAAGCGATAGCTCACCTGTTGTTCATCCAGCCAATGGCGCGCCTTTTTCACGGTATCGCAGTTCTTGATGCCGTAGAGAATGGTTTCGGTCATAGGATTTGTCACGTGGTTGTCATGAATTGGCGTTATCAAGCATCAATACACATAATTGGGTTTAAGCAGCGGCGAAGGATAGCAAACTTGGGCCACGCATTCACGGGAGACCGCCATGAAGACGATCGCACTGATTCGTCATGCCAAATCCAGCTGGAAAGATACTACCTTGCCGGACCTGGATCGGCCCCTTAATCGCCGGGGTCGGTTGAACGCCCCGGAAATGGGGCGCAGGTTACAGGAGCAGCCAGTGTCTCTGAAACGGGTTTTCTCGAGTCCGGCGGTGAGGGCCATGGAAACGGCTGAGTGGTTGATGCCCAGTCTTGGGTTGAGTGACGCGAAGCTTGAAGTGGTCACGGCCCTGTACACCTTTAATTACGAAGATATCCTGGCCTGGCTGCGATCTCTGGACAAAGATGCCGACAGATTCGCCCTGATTTGTCACAATCCGGCCATAACTGATATGGTGAATTTTCTCACCTTGATGCAGATCGATAAAATTCCCACCTGCGGTATTGCCCTGATGCAGGTTGATGTAAACCATTGGCAGGATTTGGGCGCCGGCATGGCCGAGTTGAGCTATTTTGGTTTCCCAAAAAGTGTCAGCGGAAAAGCCATTTCACTGGGACCGGGCTAAATGAGCATTGCCTGAAAAGTTACGGATTTTCATGGATAATTTTGTTTTCCAGGCAGGGGATCTAAGTGCAGAACTCAACCGTGTCGTCCTCCAGCAAACGAAATTGGCGCGGGAACAACTGCAGTCTCTGACCTCAAAAGAGCTCGAAGGTATTCACGGAGCGCGCAAATGCTTTAAACGCCTGCGTGCCTGTTACCGATTGCTGAAATCAACGGATAGGACAACCTTCCTGCAGGGCAATCAGTTCTTTCGCGACCTCTCCGCCAAGTTGTCTGTTCTCCGCGACACCCAGGTCATGAGGCAAACCCTGTTGTCACTGCGTGCCGGCAATCACGGGTTGGTCGATACTGCGGTCTTTGACCAACTGGAGCGACAGCTGGCATTGCAACAGCGAGAGTCGATAGCCCAGGCAATGGCCCAGGCACAGCTGGTATGCGATCAATTGGGGCAGTTTCTCCGTCGGTACAATCAGGCGGAAAAACTGACTCTGGACTCAGATGTTCTGCTCAGGGCCCTGGTCAAAAGCTATACCTTGGCACGACGCAGTTGGAAACCGGCGCGGCACAGTGGTGATGACGATGATTGCCACCATTGGCGCAAATGCACCAAGTATTACTGGTATCAACTACGGCTGATCTCGGTGCTCTGTCCACCACCCAAAAAACAACTGAATTTGCTGGAAAGGCTGTGTAGCCTCCTGGGTGACTATCACGACCTGGCTGTATTAAAAGTGCAGTTGACAAGGATGGCCACCGCTGAGCAATCGTTGCAGGCGCTAATTGCCCAGCGGCAGCGGCAACTGTTTCGGGAGGCTGATGATCTGGCTGAGTCGCTATTCAAGCGTCGCGCAGGTCATTATGCCGCGTGGCTGGCCAATCGTTGGCGCAAGACTGTGCCTTAGTCAGGCTTTGCGGGTTTTGATGGGTCGTTTCCGGTTGGGAAAACAGGTTTTGCAGATGTCGCAACTCAGTCCATTG
This sequence comes from uncultured Porticoccus sp., assembly GCA_950063125.1. Taxonomy (GTDB): domain Bacteria; phylum Pseudomonadota; class Gammaproteobacteria; order Pseudomonadales; family Porticoccaceae; genus Porticoccus. The sequence goes on from CATLZI010000005.1 coordinate 11,510, forward strand.
CAGTTGCGGGCGGGGCAGTGCTCGCGACCGTAGTAAATAATCTGCAGGTGCAGGGCGTTCCAACTTTCCCTGGGAAACAACCGTTTCAGATCCTTTTCTGTCTGCACCACGCTGTTGCCATTGCTCAATCCCCAGCGCTGGGCGAGGCGGTGAATGTGGGTGTCAACCGGAAAGGCGGGGTGGCCAAAGGCCTGAGACATGACCACACTGGCCGTTTTGTGGCCGACGCCGGGCAACGTTTCAAGCGCTGCGATATCTTCAGGCACATCCCCGTCGTACTGGTCTACCAGTATCTTTGAGAGATTTACAATGGCTTTGGACTTCTGGGGTGCCAGACCACAGGGGCGAATAATGTCATATACCTGCTGTTGTGAAACCCGGCTCATGGCCTGAGCATTATCGGCTAACGCGAACAGTCTGGGGGTTACCTGGTTGACTCGTTCATCGGTACATTGGGCGGATAGCAACACGGCTACCAGCAGGGTGAAGGCATCCTGATGGACAAGGGGGATTGGCGGGTTTGGGTACAGTTGATCCAGTCTATGGCGGATAAACGCTGCCCGATCTTTTTTGAGCATGTTTCAGCCCCTCTGTTGAGCGGCTTCGACAAACCTGCGGATGCGCATGGCCGCTTCCCTGCATTCCTCCAGAGGTGCTACCAGTGCCATACGTACTCTGTTTTCTCCCGGATTGATGTCATTAGCTGTGCGCGCCAGATAGCGGCCGGGCAGGACAGTAATATGCTGTTGCCTGAACAGTTCCCTGGCAAAGTCTTCATCACTGCCAATGTTTGCCCCGCGGGTATCTGCCCACAAATAAAAGCCGGCATCCGGCATGCTTAATGGCAGCACGGGTTCGAGGATTTCTCTGAATATTGCAAATTTCTGCCGGTATTGATGGCGGTTGTCCCGTACATGCTGCTCATCTCGCCAGGCGGCAATACTGGCCAGTTGTGACGGGACCGGCATGGCGCAGCCGTGATAGGTGCGGTAGCGCAAAAAATTTGCCAGGATACGACTGTCACCGGCCACAAACCCGGATCTCAGGCCCGGTAAATTGGAGCGTTTTGACAGACTGTGAAAGACCACGCAGCGATCATAGCTGTGACGACCCATTTGTGCGCAAGCCTCCAGCAAACCGATTGGTGGATTATTTTCATCGGGGTAAATTTCTGAATAACACTCATCGCTGGCGATAGTGAAATCGTATTGATCTGCGAGTTGGATTAGCGATTGTAATGTATCGATATCCAGCACTGCGCCGGACGGGTTGCCCGGTGAGCAGATGTAAATAAGTTGGCACTGCTGCCAGATCTTCGGTGAAACGGATGCCCAATCCGGGCAAAAACCATTGTCTGCCGTGCAGTTGAGAAAATGCAGCCTCGCGCCAGCGAGCAGGGCGGCGCCCTCGTAGATCTGGTAAAACGGATTGGGGCTCACGACCACCGGATCGTTACTGCGGTTTATGACCACCTGGGCAAAGGCAAACAGCGCTTCTCTGGTGCCATTGACCGGTAGCACCTGAGTTTCGGGGCATACAGTCTGAAGTCTGAATCGTTGACACAGCCATTCGGCTATCGTCTCGCGAAGTTCCGGAAGACCCTTGGTCAGTGGGTAGGCCGAGAGTTTATCCAGGGCATTGGCGAGAGTCTCCCTGACGAATTCCGGCGGCGGGTGTTTTGGCTCACCGATAGATAGCGCAATATGGGTGAGCGCTGCTGGTGGTGAAATGCCCGATTTGAGCGCGTTGAGTTTCTCAAAGGGGTAGGGGTGTAGCTTGTTAAGGTCAATGTTCATACGATCATCGGTTTATTGTGAGCAGTTGATGGCAGAATGTTCGGTTTCTATTGCCACAGCTTCATCTTTTGCAACGGGGCCCCTTCAATATCTTCCTTGTTGCGGGCATCCAGTTCCCGGCAGATGGTATCGCGCAATTGTTCGCAGAATGCCGCGTCACTGAGTGGCTGATAATCCATATCGACCAGTGAGAAGACATCTTCCACCCGCTCGCCAAGGGTCGCAATTTTGGCGCTCAATAGTCGTAGACGAAACTGCATAAAAATTCTGCCTAAATGCGCGAGCAGCCCGGGACGATCGGGCGTAATCACTTCCAGAATGGTTGCACTCTTCCCGATATCATTGCTGATGCTGGCGATGGTTCGCATCGTAAAGTGTTTGAGGTGCCTCGGTGTCCGTCTGTTTACGTTGAACATGGCGGGTGTTGGGTTTTTCAGCGTTTCTGAGAGGGTGCGCTGGATTTTGAGCAGCATCTCGGTTTTTTGCCCGAAGGGTTCGTTGTGCTCGTTCAGCACATAAAAAGTGTCAAAGGTATGGCCTTCTGTATCCCTGTGCAGGCGGGCATCCTGGATGTTTAGCTGAAGATGATCGAGCGTAGCTGCAGTGGTGGGAAATACGTTATTGATTCCTTTGGTATGAATAAAAATCTGTGTGGCAATCGGGACTTCTACACCGGCGTCCTGTATTAAAATAACCGGGTCCGAGCTGTCGCCCTGTGCGGCGATGGCCGCAGTATAGGTGGCAATATCATCGGCCCTCTCCCTGAGGAAGAACTCGTCATCGACATTCCCCCAGATTGCGCGGGCACTTTCCTCATCAATCCCCAATTCGGCCAGTTGATTAATGGCGGACAGTCGGTTGCTGTCCACCCACACGCTTCGGTCAACCGGATTTTCCAGGCCGCGCTGCAATGCTCGCTTGGTTTCGGAGTAGAGTTGATGCATCAGGGCCGCTTTCCAGGCAGTCCAGAGAGTCGGGTTGGTGGCAGTGATATCGGCAACGGTTAAAACAAACAGGTAGTCCAGCTGCAGCTGGTTGCCGACCAATTTCGCAAATTTATAAATAACGTCCGGGTCGGAAATATCCGTGCGCTGTGAAGCGTTTGACATTAGCAAGTGGTGTTCCACCAGCCAGGCAATCAATTTTATCTCTTCGGTGGGCAAACCGTGTCTGCGACAAAAATCGGCGGCATCCATGGCGCCCAGCGCTGAGTGATCTCCCCCTCGTCCCTTGGCAATGTCGTGGTAAAGCCCGGCAATGAAAGCCAGTTCAGGTTTCGGCAGGTTTTTATAAATATGTGCAGCTACGGGAAATTCTTCTGCCACCTCCGGCCGGTCGAACAACCGCATATTCTTGATAAGCTGGAGCGTATGTGCATCTACCGGGTAACGGTGAAAAAGATCGTGCTGGGTCTGACCTATAATTTGCCCAAACTCCGGCAGATACCGTCCCAGAATGCCATAACGGGTCATGCGCTGGAGTTGGGTGCTCATTTTGTGGGGGCAGCGGAGTAAACGGAGAAACAGGGCCTTGTTTTGAGGTTCATTGCGGAAATCGTCGCCGATCAGTTTGCGGTGCTGGCGGATCTGGCGGATTGTGGCGGCACGAATGCCCTGAATATTGTCGTTCTCACCGAGCAGGCAGAAAATTTCCAGCAGGGCAGATGGGTATTTGGCAAAAATATACTCACCCAGTGTTTCGATATGGTTGTCGCGAACCTGGAACCGATCATTCAGTGCGTAGACATTTTTTGCCTTATCTTTGCGCAAAATGGCTTCATCGAGATACTGCAACATGACATCGTTTAGCTCCCGCATAGAGAGTACGACCTGATAGTAATGCTGCATGAATTTCTCAACGCCGAGGCGCTCTTCGCTGTCATGATACCCGAACATTGCGGCCAGCTTGCGCTGATAGTCGAACTGTAGTCTTTCTTCAGGGCGCTCCGCGATGAGGTGTAAACCGTAGCGAACTTTCCACAAAAAGGCTTCGCCCCGTTTCAGCTGCAGGTATTCCTCCGGTGTGAGGAAATCCCTGCCAACCAGTTCTTCCAGTGACTCGACATTAAAATGGCGCTTGGCTACCCAGTTGATCATCTGAATGTCGCGCAGGCCGCCGGGTGCCTCCTTGATGTTAGGTTCCAGATTGTATTCCGTATTGCCGTGCTTGTTGTGCCGTTCGATCTGCTCATCCCATTTGGCACGAAAGAACTGCTTATCCGGCCAGATACGCTTCGGACCGGTTTTTTTGACCATCGCGAGACGGAGTTTTTCATCGCCGGCAATGGTGCGGGTTTCCATCAGGTTGGTGGCAATGGTGATATCAAACCGGGCTTCGGCAACGCATTCCGACAGAGAGCGCACACTGTGACCAATCTTCAGCTGAATATCCCAGAGAAAGGTGAGAAATCCTTCGATACTGCGCTGGTGACGTCTCGGGTTGCCGCGCCTGATCAGCAGCATCAGGTCAATATCCGACTGCGGGTGCAGCTCGCCACGGCCGTAACCACCCACTGCGATCAGACAGATATTTTTTCCCCAGTCGAATTGTGCCCAGGCGTGTCGTAGAATAAGGTCCATGAAACCGGCACGTTCAGCGATCAGGTTGGCGGTTTGTTCTCCCTCATGAAACCGGGCATTGAAATGCGAGTTGGCAGCGGCGATGGCATTCTTGAAGACGGGAATGGGGTTGCAATTATTGAGGTCTTCCCGGAAACGGCGTTCGTCAAAAAAAAGTAGTGGTTTTGCGTGTCTGTTCATTACCACTGCTCATCGGTGCGTGCCGTGAGTACTTCAACGCCATCAGCGGTGACTGCGAGCGTATGTTCCCATTGAGCGGATAAGCGGCCATCCCGGGTTTCGACCGTCCAGCCGTCTTTCTTCAGCTTGGTGTGGTGTTTACCGGCATTCAGCATCGGCTCAATGGTAAATGTCATCCCTTGCTGGAGCGTCATGCCAGTATCCGGTTTGCCAAAGTGAAGTACCTGGGGATCCTGGTGAAATTCTGTACCGATGCCGTGTCCGCAGTAGTCTCGGACAACGCTATAGTAGTTGGCCTCGGCATGTTGCTGAATGATATGACCGATATCACCCAGCCGGATACCGGGGCGAACAATATTGATCGCTTTGTAAAGGCATTCCTGTGTCACTTTTATCAAACGTACGGCATGCTCCGGTACATCACCAATGCAAAACATTTTACTGGTATCGCCGAAGTAGCCATCCTTTATCACCGTGATATCAATATTGAGTATGTCGCCGTTTTTCAACACTTTCTTTGCCGAAGGTATCCCGTGACAGACGACTTGATTGACCGAGGTGCAGATGGACTTCGGAAAGCCGCGATAGTTGAGCGGGGCGGGAATGGTGTGTTGTTCATTGACCATGTAATTGTGGCAAATGTTGTCCAGTTCCCCGGTGGAGACCCCGGCCACCACGTAGGGCTCTATCATTTCCAGCACCTCGGCGGCCAGTCGGCCGGCCACGCGCATTTTCTCCAGTTCTTCGGCGGTTTTCAGTGTGACTGCCATATATATCTGTTCCGTTGTCAAGGATCAAAACAGCGCATTGTATCGGATTGTCTTTATCAGTGGCAGATTCCCCTGAAAAAGCGGTTTCATCTTCAATAAGGCCTGCTTTTGTGGTATAAAGCGCACCGCTCTGAAGCCAATGGTTTTCTGGCGTAACGCAATCCTAACGACACACACGTATCGACACATCGGTCTGGGTGCCTGCAAAGCGGGTTGACCGGTGGGATATGTGGAGGTTTAACCCTAACCAGGACGATATTATTATGACTACTGTAACCATGCGTGACATGTTGCAGGCCGGTGTCCATTTTGGTCACCAGACCCGCTTCTGGAATCCCAAAATGGATAAATTCATTTTCGGTGCCCGCAATAAAATCCATATTCTCAATCTTGAGCACACGGTTCCCGCTTTTAACGATGCGCTGGAAATCGTTCGTCAGGTCGCCGCCAACGGCAATAAAGTACTGATGGTTGGCACCAAGCGTGCTGCACAAAAGGCTATTGTCGAACAGGCTGAGCGCGCGGGCATGCCCTATGTGAGCCACCGCTGGCTCGGCGGCATGCTGACCAATTACAAAACGATCCGTGCGTCCATTCGCCGCTTCCGTGAACTGGAAACCCAGAGTCAGGATGGCACATTCGACAGGCTGACCAAAAAAGAAGCGCTGATGAGAACGCGCCTCATGGAGAAGCTCGAGCGCTCTATTGGTGGCATCAAGGATATGGGCGGTTTGCCCGATATGTTGTTTGTGATCGATGTGGATCACGAACGCATTGCTATCCAGGAAGCCAATAAACTGGGTATCCCCGTCATTGGTGTCGTTGACACCAACAGTAATCCGGACGGTGTGGATTACGTGATCCCCGGTAATGATGACGCCATTCGTGCCATCAAGCTCTATACCACGGCTGTTGCCGATGCCATTCTGGAGGGCAAAGCCCAGTCTGCCAACGCCACCAGTAAAGACGAGTTTGTTGAGGTGGTAGAAGGCGAAGCTGCTGCTACAGAGGCGGCTGGCGAATAAATAGCTGCTTCATATGCATGAGCGCTGCTAAAAAAAGAGGGGGCCTGCCCCCTCTTTTCCAATTTAATTAAAATGATTGAGAGGAATGAACCGATGTCAGCAATTTCTGCATCCCTGGTGAAAGAGCTGCGTGAGCGCACTGGGTTGGGCATGATGGAATGTAAAAAAGCGCTGGTGGAAGCAAACGGGGATATCGAAAAAGCGATAGATGATCTGCGTAAGTCGAGCGGCCTGAAGGCTGCCAAAAAAGCCGGTCGCACCGCCGCTGAAGGGGTTGTGGCGATCAAGGTGGCCGACGACAACAGCTATGGCGTGTTGGTCGAAATCAACAGTGAAACGGATTTTGTCGCTCGCGATGACAGCTTCCTGTCCTTTGTCAGCTCTGTGGTCGAGAAAGCCTTTGCCGATAAGCAGACTGATGCTGCTGCATTGGCCAATGACGTGGAAGAGGTTCGTCAGGAGCTGGTTCAGAAAATAGGTGAAAACATCTCGGTTCGTCGAGTGATTCTGCAAGAGGCGCCAGTGGTTGGCAGTTATGTGCACAATAACAACCGTATTGGTGTGTTGGTATCCATTGCTGGTGGTAACGCTGAGCTGGCAAAAGACATTGCCATGCACGTGGCTGCGGTTAATCCTCAAGTGGTAAACCCTGAGGACATGCCTGAGGAATTGTTAGCCAAAGAGCGTGAGATTTTTTCTGTACAAGCCAGAGAGAGCGGCAAGCCAGAAGAAATTATCGAGAAGATGATCGAGGGTCGGATCAACAAGTTCCTTGCCGAGTCAAGCCTGGTTGCTCAGCCCTTTGTCAAGGATCCCGATGTGAAAGTTGGCAAACTGTTGAAGGATGCCGGTGCTGAGGTTCTCTCGTTTACCCGCTTTGAAGTCGGTGAGGGAATCGAGCGAGAAGAGGTTGATTTTGCTGCAGAAGTCGCAGCCCAGGTTGGCTCTGCCAAGTAATCACGATGGCGACGGGGGCTTCGGCCCCCGTTATTATGTAGGCCCTTGAAAGTTTAGCCATGGAGAACATTTCCTATGCCCGGTTCGAGAGACAAAAAGTACAAACGGATACTTCTTAAACTCAGCGGCGAGGAATTAATGGGTGAAGAGGGTTTTGGTATCGACCCGAAGGTGCTCGACCGCATGGCACTTGAGATCGGTCAGTTAATCGGCATCGGCGTTCAGGTGGGTCTGGTGATTGGTGGTGGCAATCTGTTCCGTGGTGCAGCGTTGCATGCGGCGGGTATGGAACGGGTCACCGGTGATCATATGGGCATGTTGGCAACCATGATGAATGGTCTGGCGATGCGCGATGCCCTTGATCGAAATAATATTTCTGCCCGGGTTATGTCAGCCATACCGATGAGTGGGGTAGTCGAGCATTATGATCGCCGCACGGCCATGCGCTATCTGACCGGTGGTGACGTGGTGATTTTTGCAGCCGGTACAGGCAATCCTTTTTTTACGACGGACTCTGCAGCCTGTCTCCGGGGAATTGAGATCGATGCCGGTATCGTATTGAAGGCAACCAAAGTGGACGGTGTATACTCTGCCGATCCTATGAAAGACCCTGAGGCTACTATGTTCAGTCGTCTCACCTATGACCAGGTCATTGAGAAAAAGCTTGCGGTAATGGATCTCACCGCAATATGCCTGTGTCGTGAGCATCATATGCCATTGCGGGTATTTCGTATGTCCAAACCCGGCGCCCTGCTGAATATTGTGGTCGGCAGTGATGAGGGAACCCTGATTGAGGAAAGTGTTAATGATTGAAGATCTGAAAAAAGATGCTGAATCGCGTATGGCAAAAAGTGTCGATGCCCTGAGCCATGCCTTCAATAAAATTCGCACGGGTCGCGCGCATCCCAGCATACTGGATGGTTTGACTGTGTCTTACTACGGTGTCGAAACACCATTGAATCAAGTCGGCAATGTCAACGTGCTCGACGCGCGGACATTGTCTGTTTCTGTATGGGAAAGGGCATTGGTGCCCGAGGTGGAAAAGGCGATCATCAAATCCGACCTGGGATTGAACCCGTCTACCACCGGAGAGCTGATTCGGATACCCATGCCGGCATTGACGGAAGAGACCCGCAAAGGTTTTACCAAACAGGCCAGATCAGAGGCGGAATCGACCCGTGTAGCCATCCGCAATGTTCGCCGTGATGTGATGTCCGATATCAAGGAGTTGCTCAAGGAAAAGGATATCAGTGAAGACGACGAACGGCGCGCCAATGAGAGTATCCAGAAGATAACCGACAAATATATCCAGTTGGTGGATAAAGCGCTGGCTGCCAAAGAAGTCGATTTGATGGAAATCTGATCCTTGGATCGCTGTCTGTTAAAGTATGAAATCGTCTAGCAAGGTGCCTGAAAAGGTTCATCCGTTGCGCCATGTGGCTATTATCATGGACGGCAATAACCGCTGGGCTGCCATGCGGGACTTGCCCGGAAGTGCCGGTCATGAAGTCGGGGTTAATCGGGTTCGTGATGTGCTTGATGCCTGCCAGAAACACAACGTTGATGTGATCACCTTGTTTGCCTTTAGTAGTGAGAACTGGAAACGCCCGGATCTTGAAGTCCGGGCGCTGATGGCACTATTGACCTCCTACCTTAAAAAAGAGGTTCGACAACTGGTTGAACGGGGTATCAAACTGCGGTTTATCGGTCGTCGTGATAATTTCAGTCCCCGGTTGAACAATTTGATCACTGAGAGTGAGGCATTGACCTCGGCGGGCAAGCAAACTTTGGTGCTGGCTGTTGATTACGG
>CATLZI010000006.1 GCA_950063125.1 uncultured Porticoccus sp.
GGGGGCATGGCGGGCTGCGCAATGATTGGCCAGTCGGTAATCAATATAAAATCCGGTGGCCGCGGCCGTCTGTCCACACTCACTGCAGGGGCGCTTCTGATTATCATGGTGGTGTTTCTCGGCCCATGGCTGTCCCTTATTCCCATGGCGGCACTGGTAGCCGTGATGATTATGGTGTCTATCGGCACTTTCAGTTGGCAGTCAATTACCGACCTGAAGAAGCATCCGATCTCCACCAATATCGTGATGGTGGCTACTGTCGTGGTAGTTGTGGCCACCCATAATCTCGCCTATGGTGTGCTGGTCGGGGTTTTGCTGGCATCACTGTTTTTCGCCAACAAGGTCAGTCATTTTATGTATGTGACTTCGACACTGGACAACCAATCCAACACTCGCACCTATCGGGTGGTGGGTCAGGTGTTTTTCAACTCGGCCGATAAATTCAATGCCTGTTTCGATTTCAGAGAAGCGCTGGACAGGGTCATCATTGACCTGAGCCGCGCCCATTTCTGGGATATCTCGGCAGTGTCCGCTCTGGACAAGGTGGTGATCAAGTTCCGTCGCGATGGTGCCGATGTGCAGTTAATTGGTCTCAATGACGCTACATCCACCATCGTCGACCGCTTTGGTGTGTTTGACAAGCCTGAAGAAATCGACAAGGTACTCGGGGGACATTAATGAATAACAATAATCACAGAAGTACCATTCTGGCCTGTATCGATGGCTCCACCTATCGGGAATCGGTCACGGATTACGCCAGTTGGGTGGCCCAAAAACTCGAGGCACCACTGAAGCTACTGCACAATATCGAGCACCGCGAGACCCCGCCGTTGATGGACCTCAGCGGCAGTATCGGCCTCGGCAGCCGGGAGGAATTGCTGAAAGAACTCACCAGCATGGAAGAACGCCGCAGCAAGATCCTGCTGGAGCAGGGCAAGCTGATGCTGCAAAGTGCCCACCAGCGTGCAATATCGATGGGCAGCAACGCGCCGGAGACCCTGCAGCGCCACGGCAGCCTGGAAGAAACCCTGGTAGAGATGGAAGAGGAAATCCGGGTACTGGTGGTGGGCGTTTGCGGCGAGGAGCACGAACATCAGGAAAAACAATTGGGTGCGCACCTGGAAAGCCTGATTCGTGCCATGCACCGCCCCGTACTGGTGGTCAATCGGCCGTTCGAGCAGCCACCACAGCGTATCATGATCGCCTATGACGGCAACGAGGCCTCCCGCAGAGCACTGGATATGGTGAGCCTCAGCCCCCTTTACCGGGGGCTGACCTGCCACATCGTACATGTCAGCGATTCAGCGGATATTCCCTCAGCACAACTGGAAGAAGCCGCCGCCACTTTGCAAAATGCCGGACTGGACGTGGTTTCCACCAGCTTGCATGGCAATGTTCAGCCACAACTCGAACAATATTGCCGGGAAAACAACATCGAATTGATTGTCATGGGTGCCTTCGGCCAAAGCCGTATACGTGAACTACTCTTTGGCAGTGTGACCCAACGGATGTTGATCAATTCAAAAATTCCGCTGTTGTTGCTGCGTTGATACGGCTAATAGGAATAATTCAGGTATATAGTCGAGCGCTATTGGAAGATAGCAATGTAAACCACCTACAAGGGAATAGAAGAAAAGCCCGATATTAGTCCCCTACTGACTAATGCTACTCAACAGCAGGCACACTCGCAAAAAAACCAGCCACAATGTCTCCAAAAGCTGTGTGTTGTTGAATATGACTGCGAGTTCTCCCCTAAGGACGTACTCGGCCTTAAACGATCAAAACCAATTCCTGAGCGACAATGTCAAAACCAGGAATTACCTTTGGCGGAGATGATAACAATTGTCGTGTTATCCTGGTTTGGCTTGTTGACCTGCTCCACTGTTTTCAGGAGCTTGGATACCAGCAGAGACGAGGTTTTACGCTTGTATTTGGTCACCAACTTTTCGATCTCATGGCCCTCAAGGGTATCCAGCCCATCGGAGGCCAAGAATAGTTTATCACTTGGCCTCAACAGCCCCTCCCGGCTTTGCAAATCCATCAACGAAATATCATCAGCAGACAGGCAACTTCTCAAGGCATTACGCTGAGGATCCATTCTTGCTTCCTCAGGACTGATACGACCAATCTCGGCCAACTCATCAAGTACTGCAGCCATGGAATGATCCTGGTTGAGTTTCTCGAGCCTGCCTTTGCGATAATAGTAAAGGTGGGAATCCCCGGCACTCACCCAATGAACATCGTTACCAACGACATAGACTGCAACCAGAGTGGTTCCCATCTCGGGCGGTGCACCCTGCTCAGCGATTTCATTTCGTATGGCCTGGTGTGCTGCATCTAGTGATAACTGTAACGCCTCGGTGGGAGGGAGTCCTGACAGAGTCAAAAAATGATTGATAAATGCGGTGGCGGCAACTGAGCTGGCTACAGCTCCGCCCTTGTGCCCCCCCATACCATCGCACAACACTACCAGACATCCCTCAGGATCAGACACCTCCTCTACGCAGATTTCAAAGCAGTCTTCCTGGTAGTGACGAGCGCCCTGAATAGCCTCTCCGTGGATATCAAGCTTCATGAGCAATAGCCCATCATCAATGGAGGGTTACTCCCAATCAAAGCCATCACCACAGAGCTTTATAAACTTTAATGTGGTATTCCCCAGAGAAATCATGGCATCTTTGTTTAACTCACAGGAGGACAGCACCGGTTCGTTACCAACATAGGTGAGATTCTGACCACCTCCATGCTGGATATAGAACTTTTTGTTCTTGTGGTCATAGGCGATCAGACAATGAGCCTTGCGAGAAACCTCTTCATCGCCAAAGTTCAGTTCTACGCCATTACTTTCCTCTCTACCAACCGGATTCATCCCATAACCAAGAGGGCGGCTCATACCCCGCCCCGGACCATCGACCACCACCAACCACCCCACCACAAATTCAGGGTGATAGGCAGTACCGCTGGAAACAGGAGTGGACGAGACCTCTTCACCACCGGCACCCGGTCGAACCCGGCGCGTTACCGGATTCAGATCACCCGCCAACCCACCGGAAATATTGGCTTCCGCAGCTGGAGAAGAGGGTGAGGAATCGGCTGGGTTCTTTTTCACAGTCACATCCGTTGCCCCTCCTACCCGTCTAGTCGGGTTATTAAAAAAACCTCGGTCATTTCCATCATCATTTGACATGCTGATTCTCCTGAAAAAGTTTATTGTCGGGTAGCGCTAATTTTTTCCCGATGACGGCCATCGGGATGTAACCGCAAATAAATCTCAAATGCCTCTGTTGTATTGATCTGCTTGGCAATTTCAAAATCACGATCATCCTGAACAGAATCTTTAGAAGCAGCGGCAGGTGCTCTGGGCTTACTGTCCACCACCCGTGCTCTCACCGCTGACGGATCCGGCTCAGATGGTTCAGTGCGGTTTTCAGCTACTCCCTCATCATGACTTACCGTGCTATCTGGTGCATTCTTCACAATCCGATGATCGGACTCCGACTTATCCAGTCCCGATGCCATGAAAAACATGACAAAACCAACCACAACTCCAAACGTCACAGCCACCATACCCCAGTGGAAGGATTTTTTTTCTCCTTGATTATTCGTGTTTTTGGAGTTTTTCCCACGCTTGTCAACCGACTCATCCACCGCGGGAGAAGATAACCGGACTGTTGCCTGATCATCCACTGACGATGAATCCAGAGTGGGGAGGACCCCACCTCTTATGACCTCGAGCCATTCACTGACTGTCTGTGGCCGATCACTTTCCTCAGGACTCAGGGCCCAATCCAGCGCATGCAAAAAAGCCGTATCAATGCTCTTTATACGGTCTACCAACTTGGGGAGCTGGTCATTTCGGATTCGTTCAGTTGCCTCATAATGGGATAGGTTTTCTCCGGTAAGGCAAACGTAGCCTACGGCAGCGAGTGCATAAATATCCGTCCAGGGGCCCTGATTTCCCCGAGTTGAATACTGTTCAATCGGCGCATAACCCGGAGTCAGAATGGTTGAGATGGACTGGGAGCGAACCCCGATGGCCTGCCGGGCAGCCCCGAAATCAATCAACACTGCCGTACCGTTATCCCGCAAACGAATATTGCCCGGCTTGATATCCCGGTGCAACATATCAGCAGAATGTACCGCCGCCAAACCTTCAGCAATCGGTAGTAAAATGTCTTTCAACTGCTCCACCGACAACAGGCCGTCCCTTCTTAAAACTTCGGAAACATCGCGCCCCACGGCAAAATCCATGATGATGTAGGCAGTACTGTTGCGTTCGATATAACGGATCACCCGGATGATGCTGGGGTGTTCGAAAAGCGCCAGTGTCCGCGCTTCCTGAATAAAACGGCTCAACCCCCATTGATATTCATCCACATCCTGAGCGACCCGAGTCTTCGGAGAGACCTGCATTCCCTCATCACGGGAAGCAAGGTTAAAAGGAAAATACTCTTTGATGGCCACATAACGATCAAGCTGCTTGTCATAGGCCTTGTAGGTAATACCAAAACCACCAGCACCAATTTCTTGCTCGATCACATATTCATCAAGTTCGTATCCCGCCGGCAGGACTTGGGAGGATGACTGATCAGTAGTGAAATTGCTATTCTCCATCACGTTTTCCGAAAGATCCTAACCTTCGTTTAATGGTGCAAAAAGGCCGATAATTCGCCAGCCCCAAGCCTTCTCGGTAGCACCGGCAAAGTATAGTTGTCGACGTACTGTTCCTTTGGCTGTTATACGCTGAATGGAAGGGCACTCTATGCTAACCACAGCCCTGACTTGCCCGATTAAGCGCTGTATCTCGACCCGCTCACCATCAAAAACGTCCGGAGTCGATGAACGAATTTCCAGGGTTGCCTCATTTTTTGAGCGACAATCAAGTGTAAGCATGAAAGCCTCCATTCCTGCGTGAGACATCAGTAGACGCTCCGAGGCCTGTACCGGGCTAACTGTCAATAAAAGCAAAAGCGTTGAAAAAAATGCAGTGACTTGCCAGTGGATAACGGGGTTACGAAGAAAAATTCCTATCAAGCTCATACGCATTCTTCAGTTAATAGCCTAAACCAGCTTCCAGGTACCATCGCCCTGCTGACAGACCCGCAAATCTTCTGTAATAGTTCCATCTGCTGTGGTCACTTCCTGTCTGACTGTTTTACAAACACTGCTGGCCTGTACTTTTACCTCGGATACAGATTCCGTGGAAGCCTGGGCATAACTTACCGGCTGGTTCGATGGGGACATCAATGGACGGTACACATAACCTCCAGCAGTGCCATCAGGGAGCTGGGAAATGAGGTACCACTTTTTATCCGGCAGGGCCTCACCAATCACTTGAACCGATTGGTTCCCGGCCAACTGGGAAACTATTTTATAGTCCGTCCCGGGGCCACTGCGCACATTAGTAACACTCTTCGGACTGTAGGGTGCACCGATCAAGCTCAGCGGTGGAGTCTGCTCTACTTTCTGCTTCAACACTTTAAGCTTAACCGTTTTTTCTTCTCGGCTCACAGGCTGGTCGTCAAGCACACTGACCTGACCGGTGACTCCATCATCACCGGAAAAAGTGACTCTCTGACCAGTTCCAGCCGCTTGTTGCTGAGCAGCAAACAACTTTTCCTGGTCACGCCGGCTCAACACTTTGGCAAACTGGTCACCAATATAAGCACCTGCCGCCGCACCAGCGAGGATGGCTGCCGCGCGAAGGGCATCGTTATCCATATCCTCTGAGAGCTTTTCCGCAATCACACCGCCACCCACTGCACCGGCTACCTTGCCCCAGGAAGCCTTTTGTTCTTCCGTCATAGAAGCACACCCCCCCAGAGTCAAGGATACTGCTACAACGCCACTGACCAAGGCTTTCCTTTTCAGTTTCATGCCTTTTCTCCATCTCCACTCATCATCAAAATTAACCGGAAATCACCTTAAATTTCACACCACCCAACCTGACTTCCGCGCCATTTTCCAACGGTACACTTTCACCTGATGAAAGCTGCCTGCCATTTACGAATGTACCATTGGTGGAATTGATGTCCCGGACATAGAGATTATTACCTTGTGCATAGAAAGCACAGTGCCGACGGGAAATACTGTCTTCGTTAACGGCATAGGCAGAATCATCAGGGCTGCGGCCCACCACCACATCACCTCGATATAACTGATCTCCGCTTATCACCAACCGGTAACGTTGCCGGTTTGCTCCATACCCATCCAGAATCAGGTTTATCTTGGGAGCATCCAGCACAGTCGCCGCCGGTTGGGAAGAGCGCACTGCACCGGCAGAAGGAGACTTCGACTGGGGACGAGAGGCACGAAGTGAGCGAGAGTAGCTTTCCACCGCATGACTAATCTGTTGCCGCGCAGCCGGGCTTCGCAACAGATGAACCAGAATAATGCCAATGATGACCAGTGCCGCACCACCAAAGTAGAGAGAAAATTGTAGTATTTTGGAAAGTTTTCTATTTTCTTCTTCGTACAGGTCCTGTTTGGAGTAACAGACACTTTCATCAAGAAAATATTTTATGCCCTTACTGTCCAAAACCCGGATCAACTCTGAAATATCTGAGGCCAGCCCATAGGCAGCGTTGGAAACCACACCCATCGCGTCCAATTGACGGCCCTTCGAGTCAAACAGGCGTGCAGTCTCCGTAGGAGATGCGCTGTGTACACCGACCACCCTCCCGCACTCGTCAAAAACGGGGCCACCACTGTTTCCCCCAGAGGTCGGAATAGTGTGCAGCAACTG
Organism: uncultured Porticoccus sp.; assembly: GCA_950063125.1. Lineage (GTDB taxonomy): Bacteria > Pseudomonadota > Gammaproteobacteria > Pseudomonadales > Porticoccaceae > Porticoccus. The sequence continues at coordinate 6,746 of CATLZI010000006.1, forward strand.
CACAATGTTTTGTTCGGTACCAGACCACCGACCACCCTCGATAATCCGGGCAAGATTGTGCGCGGCATAGGTTGAATAGGCGGTAATATCCTGAGATTTTACCGCCGTCTGATCGGCAATACCCGGATAGCCCTGGGTTGCCACTATACTGCCCTGTAGCGGTCGTTGATTGGCTAGAGTCACTGACTCCAAATTTAGTTGGTTCCAGTATTCTGGCTTGACTTTGAGGATAGCCAAGTCGAGGTCTTTCGATGTCCAGGGATTGTCTTCCACATTGGTTCCGACAAATTTATTCGCCACATCAAATCCCTGCATGGCATCAATACGCTGACCATCCCGTAAGACAAAAATAGCAGCTGCATTGTTCACCACATGCCAGTTGGTAACTATATGTCCCTCATCGTTGATCGCAAAACCCGTACCATGTCCCATACCGACATTACCTTTGCGGTCCACGGTGAGAACATTAACCTTGACCACATGATTTTCGTAGGTCTTACCAGCAAAAGCCAAACGCCCTCCGGCCAAGAACAGAACGACACCAATAAGACAGGCAACACTGAATACGGTAGCTACTTTATTGCGCTCGTTGATTAGCATCACGACTTCGTGCGCTCCAAAACTGTCAATGTGCACTGCACCTGACCAAAATCGACTTTATCTCCGGTAATCAGTGCCGCGCCTTCCTCCGACACAGCCACACCGTTGACCCGGGTACCACCTGTTGACCCCAAGTCTTTGATATGCAAATAATTTTCTTTAATATAAAGTTGGGCGTGCTGTCGACTCACCGTGTCATCGGCAATCACTACTTGCGCTAGCTCAGGATTCCGCCCCACGACCAGGCCATTCTGACGCTGCATCAGGTCTTTACCCAGCACCAGAAAAGCAATGGGCGCATTAGAAGAGTCACGGCCTTCAAAACGGCAGTCACCAAAACTGGCGGATGCCGCCAACAGGGCTTTACTAGCAACAGACAAGTCCTTGCGGCGCTTGATTAACAGTAATACCGCAATTAACACCCCGATCACAATCGCAGCCACAGCGCCCCAGAACAATGTTTGATTCTGCTTCTTGATATGGGCATTTTCCGAGTCGATCAATTCTGCATTGCTGTTGATATCAGCAACAATGGTCGTGATCTCCTCTCGCTCTTTTTCCGCATCTTCGCGGGCTTGGCGTTCTTGTTGCGTATCCTCCTTGGCTTTATCCGCATCAGCCTTGGCTTTTTTTGCTGCGTCTTCCGCTTCCTTCGCCTGTTTTTTAGCCGCTTCGACTTCCTGCTGTTTGGCGGCTTCAGCAAGTTTCTGCTGCTCCACGACACTTAGGCAAGGGGAATCCGCTTTAAGTGGAGAAATAGATAGCGAGGCCAAAAAACTTTCAAGACGGGAGAGTGGCACAGCAGTAGCACCCACAGGGGTGTGAGCTCGCCAAAGCTCTTTGAGAGTTGCCCCTGGCTTGCTCCTGATCACCCCAGACAGTTGACCACAGCGATTCACCAGGGGGGCACCATAGCCACCGCGACCCATAGCTGTCACCAACTTCACATAACCAGTTTCCTCTTGGGATGTATCGAACAGCGCTTTGGTCCATTTCAGCTCTGGGACAATCACTGCAACAAACTTGGGCTTGTTCGAAAATCCAAAAAAGGTACTACGTGGCGTTTCTTCGGTTTTGTGCCAATACCCAGCCACCTCCAGCGTGCCTTTGTCCGAGGCTGCAGCTTGGGAAAAAATCAGAGGAGAAGACGTCAGAGAAGCCGCTCGCAGGACTGCCATATCACTGGCGGCGTCCGCCTTGACCATCACGGCCTGCAGTTCCTGCCCTTGACTATCAAGGACAACATATTTGTCAGCATACTCAAGAAGATGTGCGCTGGTGATAATCACGCCGTCATCAGCAACCACCACGCCAGAACCCTGGTTATAGAGCTCATCTCCTTTGTAGGCGAGGACCTGAACTACCGCTGTTCGCCATGATGATTGATTTTCGGCCTGGTCCGCCAGACACCAGGAAAAGGGTAATGACAACAAACACAATAGACCGAATAGTCCGAGCTTGTGCTTTGCGCGTGCTCTTGCGGCCAGATAAAATACACCCATGCAAGAATTTCCTTCTCTTGATCGCACATGATGAAAATAGAAGTTTGTATCCGCCCAGACAGTTTATCCGGCATAACGCAAAAATCGTACCATAGGGTGTTGCAAACGTATAGCTTCCCTACATTTGGTTAAAACCTTCGCCTTGACTTTCGTTTACGAGAAATCATTTCCCAAACATACCGCGATTGCACAAGAAAATGCCTGTGCATGACTATTGCGTAAATACTTCATTCTGCCTGGGAGTGCAGCTTTTATAAAAGCTGGTGATACATCATCTGTCCACGCAAAGATCAAGCACCTTGATGAGCATTACCCTCATCTTCCATACACTCTCGATCAAGTTGAACCGATCGGCTGCAGTCCTATTTAGAATGTAGTGATTAGAAGAAGACATGGTCGTCAAACCCTTCAGGAAGCTCTCGACTTTTGCTACAACTGTTGTTTGGCAGTGTGACCCAGCGGATGCTGATCAATTCAAAAATTCCGCTGTTGTTGCTGCGTTGAGCCATTGATCAAGCCACGCTGCTGTCGGTACCGTCGTTATCGGGGAAAATCACGACAACAGTAGTCCCCCTTCCCGGCTCGCTGTCGATCTCGATCCGCCAGTTAAAGCGATCGCAGATGCGCTTCACCAGGTTAAGCCCCATACCGGTGCCCGAGGGCTTGGTGGTGTAGCTGCGATCAAACACGTGGGGCAATTGATCGCCGGGGATTCCCGCTCCGGTATCGGCGATGGTCAGGCGGCTGTCCTTCAGCGCGACCCGGATGCGACCTCCTTCACTGTGCTCAATGGCATTGAGCAGGATGTTGTTGAGGGTAATCTTGACGATGCTTGCCGGCACATCCAGTAACATTGGCGAAGATGCCTCAACCTGCACTTCGATAGCTGCTGCGGCAATTCTGTCCCGGTAGTCATCTACAACCTCCTCCAGCAAGTCTGGAAGGTTGACCGGCTCGCCCCGATTGATGCCGCTGCCTCCCTCCCGGGACAGGAACAGAGTGGCCTCAATAAAGGCCTGCATCTCACCGCAGGCGCGCCTGATACGCCCCAGAGCGCGCTCCGCCACCGGCGAATCCACATTGGCGTCGAGCACGTCCACCGCCCCCAGCATCACCGACAGAGGCGTGCGCAGTTCGTGGCTGGCCGAAGCGGTAAAAGATCGCTCCCGCTCCACAAACTGATCCAGACGTGCGGAATAGTTGTCAAATGCCGAGGCGATCTGGCCGATTTCGCTGCCCCGAAACTCCCCGGCAATGCGCACCCCTCGGTCCCCCGGTTCGATATTGGTCAGGCGCGCAGTCAAGGCCTTCACCGGCGACAGAATAATCCGAGAGGAACGATTGGCCATCAGCACGGCCCCGATCAACCCCACCACCAGGCCGTAAAACAGGGTTGCCAGCAACGCGTGCTCCTGCTGCTCCCATTCAGTGACATCGTAGCTCAGGTAGACCTTGCCCTCGGGAATCTGCTCAATTTGCAGATGGTAGAAGCGGTCATCAATATTAATGCTGTGATAGGAACCCGGGGGCAGTTGCCGTATGGACTCCGGCAACCTGGCCACACCCTCACCCCGGTAGAAACGCCATTCATTGAACAGTGCATGGGACAATATTTCTGCCGACGCCGGTTCGTTGATCAGAATTTCCAGATGCTCGTGTACCAGCCGCCCAAAGGTGGTCTCCTCAAGTCGTTGCTTGATCAACAGCAGGCATCCGGCAAACAGGGTACTGACCACCGTGACGATAATGACGGTGGTAAAAATAATGCGGCGCTTGAGGCTGTTCCTGTACATGTGACGATACCCTGCTCGACAAGAGTGAAAGTAAAAGCGAAGCGGTCAGGTGTCCGACAGGCGGTAGCCGACCCCGTGAACCGTGTGCAGCAGCTTTTTTTCGAACGGCCTGTCAATGATGTTGCGCAGACTGTAGATATGGGTACGCAACACGTCGTTGTCTGGGGGCAGATCGCCCCAGATCAATTCCTCCAACCGGTCCCGCTTGACCACCGCCGGGCTGCTTTTCATCAGCAGTTCCAGCAGTTTGCGCTGGGTGGGGTTGAGCTCCAGCGGCATACCGGCGCGGCTCGCCTGCAGGGTCTGCTGGTTGAAGGACAGGTCGGCCACCTGTAGAACCGCTCCATCACCAAAGTGGTGAACACGCTTGATCAGCGCGTGGAGCCGTGCCTCCAACTCCTTGACGGAAAAGGGTTTCACCAGATAGTCGTCGGCACCGGATTGAAACCCGGCCAGTTTGTCATCGAGTTGGTCCCGGGCGGTCAGCATCAGCACCGGGGTTGCCCGGTGGGCCTCACGCAATTTCTGGCAGACGGTCATTCCGTCCATGCGCGGTAGCATCAGGTCCAGCACGATCACATCGAAGTCGTGGTCGAGGGCCAGTTGCAGCCCGAGCCTGCCGTCGGCGGCGAAGTCCAGACTGTGCCCCCGGGGTTCGAGGTAATCGGCAATGTTCTCTGCAATATCCCTGTTGTCTTCTACCACCAGTATGTTCATCGTTCCTCCCGCCCAGGCCGATTCCCACCATCATAGCGGGTTTGGTTATCGATACCGTCAGTATCCCCATCCCTTTGCCAAAAAGTTGTCAAAAGCGGGGCTCATATAGACATAATTTTGACAAGCACCCCCCTAACATTCCCGACAGATTCACTGACAGGAATGACAAGGCCGTGAAACGCTCCCAACGACATCCCTTTCGCAACAGACTGTCCCTGGGTCTCGGCCTGGCAGTGTTGCTCTTAGCCCCCGGGACAATGGCAGAATCGCCGGAACACGCCATCCTGCAAAGCAGCGACTCCCTCGACTATGCCGAGGTGTTTCGGGCCGCCATGGAGCAGGCCCCGGAACAGTCTTTGGGTAACGCCTACCGCGATCAGGCCTCGGCCCAACAGCATTTTGCCGGCGACTGGCTGGCCAATCGTCCCAGGGCAACCGCCGGTTACTGGGATGACCAGCAGGCGGACAACCAGGGCATGCGGGAAATGGAGGCCGGTGTGGAAATGGATCTGTGGCGCTGGGGACAGCGCCGGGACAATGCCAACCTGGGCGACCAATACCGGCAGGCCAGCGACAGCTGGCAGGAATACCTGACTCTGAAAACCGCCGGGCTGGTGCGCCAGAGCCTGCACGAACTCAGTCGCACCGACATCGCCTTCGCCCAGGCTCGCCGGGCACTGGATGACACCCGAGAGCTGCTCAGGATCAGCGAAACCCTCCACAATACCGGCAGCATCGCCAGATCCGCGCTGATGCAAAGCCGGGGACTGGTGCTGGAGGCTGAGCAGCGGTTGCTGGACAGTGAGGCGGCGCTGGTGGACGCCCAACGCAATTACCAGATAGTCACCGGTCTTCATCTGCGCCCGTCAGCGGCCTTCTCGGAAGAACGCAGCCAACGACAGGCCATCGACTCCGGGCACCCTCTGCTGGGCTTCCTGCAGGATCAGGCGGAAAGCCGACAACTGCAGGCGCAACTGGCGCGACACGATAGCGCCGGCAACCCCACCCTGTTCATGGGCATGCGCCGGGAGCGCGGTAGCAGTGGCGAGGAGGATATCGACAGTCTCGGCATCGCCATCACCATGCCTTTCGGCGGTGGCAACTATATTTCCGCAAAAAGCAGTGCCGCGCGCCTTGCCGCCACGGAAGCGGAAGTCCGCGTTATACAAGCCCACCGACAGTTACAACAACAACTGCACGAAGTAGAGCACCAGCTGGAATCCACCCGCCGTTCCCTTGAGCTGGGCAGGGAGCAGCAGGCACTGCATCGCCAGCACTGGCAAATGGCAAAAAAAGCCTTCTCCCTGGGCGAAACCGACATTTTGCCCGCCATTCAAGCCCTGCAGCGGTACCGGGAGAGTCGCCTGCGATACCAACTGACCGAGCTGGATCAGCAGCGACTGGTCTCCGAATTCAACCAAACCGTTGGAGTACTGCCATGAAAGCCCCCAAGGAACCGTCGGAACTGACCACCAATCGGTTCTCTTTCGCCCTGCCACTGGCCCTGTCCCTGGCACTGATGACCGGCGGCAAGGTGAGCGCAGAGGAAGCAGAAGCCATCCCCCTGAGCCGGGATGAAGCGGTCCGCATGAAGCTGGTTTTCCAACCCGCCCGCAGCGCCGACTTACGCGACGGCAACAGCATACCCGCGACGGTCATCAACTCCCCCGAACACAGCGCCCAGGCCATTGCTCTCTACAGCGGCACCCTGACTCGCTGGCACCGGGTTCCGGGGGATGCTGTCAGCGCCGGACAACCCATCGTCACTCTGAGTAGTCCAGGCCTGATGGCCGTGGAGGAATCCTGGCTGAAAGCCCACCACGACCTGGAGCAGGCCCGCTATGAATTCGACCGTGATAACGAACTGTTCAAGGAGGGCATCATCGCCAGGCAGCGGCTACAACAGACCCGACGCCGTCTACAGCAGGTGGAATTCACCCTGGCATCCCACCGGCAACAACTCACCAGGGCCGGGTTTACTGACACAGACCTGGCCCAGCTGCCCAGCGGCAAACGGCAACCCGGTGAATACCCGATCAAGTCTCCGGCTGCAGGAAAACTCAGTGAACGCCTGTTCAATGCCGGACAGGCGGTGCCCGCCAACACCCCGGTCGCCACCCTGCAGGCGGACTCCGAGCTATGGCTCGAAGCCGCTGTACCCGCAGTGCTGGCAGCAAGCCTGGAAGTGGGTGACCGTCTGCAACTGACTGACACAGACAGAACGGCGATCCTCAAATACAAGAATGCCGCCGTAAACCCCACCACCCAGATGGTGGATATCATGGCGGCCCTGGAACAACCACAGACCTCTCTGCCGGGCCAGACCCTGATGCTGACCCTGCCGCCCCTGGCCCGGGGTGTGCTGGTGCCCGCCGCAGCGGTAACCCATTCCGGCAACGCCACCACTATCTATGTGCGCAGTGAAAATGGCGTTGAAGCTCGAGCCGTCGCTCTGTTACCCATGGGCAATCACTACCTGGCCACTGGAGGCATTTTCCCCGGCGAAGAGCTGGTGGTGGAGGGCACAGCCCTGCTGAAAGGTATCCAGTTGGGACTCGGAGGCGGCGAATAATGTTGAGTCGCCTGATCCAGTTTTCCCTCAGCCAGCGATTGTTGATCGGCTTACTGACTCTGCTGCTGATCGGTTTCGGCAGCCGTGCCATGCTGAACCTGCCCATCGATGCTTTTCCGGATATCTCACCCACCCAGGTAAAACTGATTATCAAATCGCCGGGCATGACACCGGAAGAAGTGGAATCACTGATCACCCAGCCCATCGAAGTGGAACTGCTCGGCATCCCCGACCAGACAGTGCTGCGCTCCATTTCCAAATACGCCCTCAGCGCCATCACCCTGGACTTCGCCGAGGGAACAGACATCTACTGGGCCCGCCAGCAGGTCACCGAGCGGTTGAACAATATCTGGAGCGATCTGCCCGGCAATATCAGCGGGGGACTGGCCCCCATGAGCACACCGCTCAGTGACATGTTCATGTTCACCGTGGACAACGACAATCTCTCCCTGCAACAGCGGCGCTACCTGCTGGACTGGACCATCCGCCCCGCTCTGCGCACGGTGCCCGGCGTGGCCGACGTGAACGCGCTGGGTGGTTTTGTCAAAACCTATGAGGTGGCACCGCGCCGGGAGGCAATGGCTCAGATGCAGGTAACCAACGCCGATATCGTCGCCGCCCTGCAGGCCAACAACCGCAACGATGGGGCTGGCCGACTGGATCAGGGCGAGGAAGCCATCCTGGTGCGAGTGGCCGGTGCCCTCACCTCCCTGGAGGATCTGGCGGCCATTCGCCTCGACAACGCCCTCGGCCAGTCCATTCCCCTCAGCCAGATTTCCGACATTTCCCTAGGCAGCCTGGAGCGCTACGGCTCAGTCACCGCCAATGGCGAGGGAGAAGTGGTACAGGGGCTGGTGATCGGCCTGAGCGGGGCCAACGCCAGAAACGTAGTGGACGGCGTGCAGGACAAACTGGCAGAACTGCATACCAGCCTGCCGGAGGGCACTGCCATCAATGTATTCTACGACCGCAGCGTGTTGATCGAGCGGGCGGTGGGCACAGTGAGCCTGGCGCTGTTGGAAGCGGTGGTACTGGTGGTAATCCTGTTGGTGCTGTTCCTCGGCAACTGGCGCGCCGCGGTGACCGTCTCACTGGTTCTACCCCTGTCGGCGCTGTTCACCTTTTTCATGATGGACCGCATGGGCATGTCCGCCAACCTGATGAGCCTCGGCGGCCTGGTGATTGCCATCGGCATGCTGGTGGACTCCGCCATCGTTATTGTCGAGAACATTGTCTCGGCATTGGGCCAACAGCAGGTGCGACAGAAAAACGGCGGCACGCCCCTACCCCGTCTGCACATCATTTTCCGGGCAGTAAAGGACGTGGCGGTGCCGGTCACCTCCGGTGTTGCCATCATCGTCATCGTGTTTCTGCCACTGCTGACCCTGCAGGGGCTGGAAGGCAAACTGTTCGGCCCGGTGACCCTGACCATCGTGTTCGCTCTGCTGGGATCCCTGGCGCTGTCTCTCACCGCCATCCCGGTGCTGGCATCCTTCATGATCCGCAAGGGCAGCGAACGCGAGCCCTGGCTCAGCCGCCAGTTGCTGCGAGCCTATGAACCACTGTTGGACAAGGCGCTTGCCAAACCCCTCTGGCTGGTGGGCGGTTCTGCCGCACTGCTGGTGGTATCGGTTTTGGTGTTCCCGCTGGTGGGCAAAACCTTCATGCCCACCATGGATGAGGGCGACATCATCGTGCAGTTGGAGTCGATTCCCTCCATCAATCTGGAAAACAGTACCCGCATCGTCAAACAGGTGGAAAAGGAACTGCTGAGTAATGTGCCGGAAATTCAGCGCATCGTCTCCCGCAGCGGCTCTGATGAAATTGGCATGGACCCCATGGGCCTCAACGAGACCGACGTGTTCCTGCAACTGAAACCGATGGCGGAATGGCAGGCCGACAGCAAGGCGGAAATCGAGCAGAAGCTGCGCACGGTACTGGAGCGCTTCCCCGGCATCAACTACGGCTTCACCCAGCCCATCGACATGCGCGTCTCGGAGATGCTCACCGGCTCGCGGGGTGACATCGCCATCAAGGTGTTCGGCCCGGATCTGGCCACATTAAACCAACTGACCCAGGCTATTTCCACGCGGGTGGAGACCATCGACGGCGCCGTGGATACCACTGCCACCATTAACGAGGGAGCCCAGTACCTGCAGGTGAGCGTGAACCGCCAGCGGGCCGGCATGCTGGGCATCGACGTGGAAGCCCTGCAGAATCGCCTGCGGGCGGAAATAGAGGGACTGCCCCTGGGCAACATTATCGAACACACCGCCCGGGTGCCATTGATGCTGCGCTATCACAAACCCCAAGGGGACGGCGTGATGCAACTTCAACGGAGACGCATCAACCTGGCCAATGGCAGCACCATTCCCCTCGCAGAGCTGGCAGATATCCGCCGCATCGAAGGACCGGTTGGGGTTTCCCGCGAGTCCGGTCAGCGCTTTGCAGTGGTGCGCACCAATGTGGAGGGTCGCGATCTGGTGGGCTTCGTCGATGAGGCCAAGGCCGCCATCGCCGCAGATATCGATCTGCCCCAGAGCTATTCTCTGGCCTGGGGTGGCCAGTTCGAGAATCAGCAGCGGGCGGCCGCCCGACTGGCACTGGTGGTGCCAGTCGCACTGGGCCTGATCGCCCTGCTGCTATTCATCACCTTCGGTTCCCTGAAACAGACCGCCATCATTCTCTCCAACATTCCCTTCGCGCTCACCGGCGGCCTGTTGGCCCTGTGGCTCACCGGCCAGTTCCTGTCCGTTCCCGCCTCGGTGGGTTTTATCGCCCTGCTCGGTATCGCGGTGATGAATGGCGTGGTGATGATGTCCCACTTCAATTACCTGCAAGCGAAGGGCCTGCCCATGGCCGACGTGGTGAAACAGGGCGCACTGCGGCGTCTGCGCCCGGTGATGATGACCGCCAGCACCTGCGCTTTTGGCCTGTTACCTCTATTGGCAGCCAGCGGGCCCGGTTCTGAATTACAAAAGCCCCTGGCCATCGTGGTGATCGGCGGTTTGATCAGCTCCACTCTGCTGACCCTGTTCCTGCTGCCGGTCATCTATCGACGTTTTCACAGCACTGACCATAACAACTTGTCAGGAGAAACCGTATGAACACCCTGCTGGTACTGAACATCACCCCCGAACTGGAAGAGGAACTGGTGGACTATCTACTTTCACTGGAAGAACTGGGCGGTTTTACTTCCTACTCGGTACACGGTCACGGTGAGCAGGGCCGCCTCTCCATTGCTGAACAGGTGAGCGGACGCCGGAAGCGGGTGCAGTTTGAAATCCTGTTGCCTGAACAACAGGTGGACAGTCTGATCGCCAGACTCGCCGAAGAAGTCGGCAAGGGTATTTATTACTGGCAGCTTCCTGTGGCCCGCAGTGGCCGCTTTTGATAGTGAATTTCCGACCCGACATTGATGGCCGCGGACCAGCAAGTGCGACAATTTGTCACATCCCCAAAGGGTTGCTTCCACAGTAAGATGCCGGCCATTCGATATGACCCAGAAGGACGGCCCCGTGAAGCGCGACATTGTTGTAGCCACGCTATTGCTGAGCACCCTACCCGCCCCGATACTAGCGGATCACAACATCCCCGAAGAAATCGAGGTGACCGGTGTACAGTCCTCGACCCTGCTGACGCTGGACAGATCACCCGGAGAGCTCCCGCTGCTGGACAGCTCGGCACTGTTGAAACGTGTGCCCGGCGCCAACGTCAACAGCAACGGTCCGGTGACGGGAATCGCTCAATACCGCGGACTCTACGGCGACCGCGTCAGCATTCATATCGACCACGCACCGACTCTCACTGGTGGTCCCAACGCCATGGACGCACCGCTGACCTACACACCGCCCCTGCTGCTGAAATCCCTTAATGTGGATCGGGGCATCGCCCCGGTCAGTGCCGCCCAGGAGAGCATCGGCGGGCACATCACCGCCATCCTGGACCGCGGCGAATTCAACGACAGTGATGACTTCAACGTCTCCGGCTCCATCGCCAGCCGTTTCAACGGTGTCAGCGATGGCTCCAACACCGCCCTGAAATCCACGCTGGCCAACAACCGCCATAAACTGTCAGCAATGTTTAGTCACGACGAAGGCAACGAAACCCGCGTCGGCGACGATGACAAGATCGGTGGCAGCCAGTACCGGCGGGGCCGCTACGACCTCAGCTACGGCTGGCGCAACGACAACAGCAGCATCGAAATCTATACCGGAGAGCTGGACACCCGGGACACGGGCACCCCCGCGTTGCCCATGGACATCAACTACATCGACGGCGATACCGTGGGCGCCAATGTCAGCACCATCCTCGGGGAGGTTGTCCTCAGCGGCCATCTCTCCTACAACCACGTCGATCACAAAATGGACAATTATTCCCAGCGAACCGCCCCCGACTCGCTGGCCAGGTACCGTATCAACAACACCACCGCCCACAATACCGCCTGGTCCCTGCAGGCCCGCTGGCCGATGGTCAGCGGCTTTCTGACCCTGGGCTCGGACGGCAACGAGACGGTCCACACGGCCACCATCTCCAACCCCAACAACGCGATGTTTGAAGTGGCCAACTTCAACGATGCGGAACGGGACACCTACGGCATTTTCACCGAGTGGGAAGGCGACATCGGCGAGTGGCATGTGCAGACCGGCGCGCGGGTCAACCGGGTGAAAATGAACAGCGAGTCCGTCGGCGCCAGCGGCCTGACGGGAATGATGGCGATGAATGCCAATATGCTGGCGACAGTTTTTAACAACGGCGATCTGGACGAAGATTTTACCTATCTTGACCTGGCCCTTAACCTGAGCCTTCCGCTCACCGATACCACCAGACTGAACCTGGGCCTGGGCCGCAAGAACCGCGCGCCTTCCTACCAGGAACGCTACCTCTGGTTGCCGCTGACAGCCACCGGTGGTCTGGCGGACGGTCGCAACTATATTGGCAATCTGGACCTGGACGAGGAAACCGCCCACGAGGTCACCGTCGGTATCGACTGGCAGACCGGCAAAGCCTGGGCAACACCACAACTGTTCTACCGCCGCATTGATGACTATATCCAGGGCGTGCCGTCCGACAATGCCACCGCCAATATGCTCAGCACCATGATGAGTGGTGAGGCGGCACTGATGTTCGACAATGTGGACGCCAAAATGTACGGCGCGGACATGGGCTACGGCTACCTGATTTCCTCCACCCTTCGCCTGGAGGGCAACCTCAGCTATGTGCGCGGCAAGCGCCGGGATGAGGATGATGACCTGTACCGGGTGGCGCCTCTCAACAACCGCCTGTCCCTGATCTACGAACAGCGCGCCCTGATGCTGGCCCTGGAATCGGTGCTCTACGCCAGCCAGAACAAGGTATCCGACTTTAATCAGGAGGAAAAAACCGCCGGCTACGGGATCCTCAATCTGTCCGGCAGCTACCGGCTGACACCGCAACTGACTCTGTCCGGCGGCGTGGAAAACCTGTTCGACAATCGCTACGAGGATCACCTCGCCGGCTACAACCGCAATGGCGACAGCGATATAGCTTTGGGAGAGCGGTTACCGGGGGCAGGCCGGAATATTTATCTGGCAGCAACTCTGCACTGGTAACCTGACCATTCTGGTAATATCCGGTCATGGTCACCACCCTTGATTCATTCAGACACTCGGCAGCGCGGCAAAACCTGCGCCAGCTGAGCGTCATCCGCAACATCGCTCTTGGGGGCCAGATTCTGGCCCTGCTTTTTTTCAGTCAGATCCGGGATATCGGGTTACCCATACTGATCCTGGGAGCCATTCTCGCCCTCTACGCCATTGTCATTACCACCACCTGGTGGCGCACCTTCCGTTACCCAATCATTACCGAACTGGAATTTTTCTGCCACCTACTGGTGGACATCCTGTTTTTTACTGCCCTGCTTTTTTTTAGTGGCGGCGCCTCAAACCCGTTCATTTCCTACTATCTTGTGCCCATCAGCATTGCGGCGACCACATTGCCCCTGCGTTATACCTGGACCATAACGCTACTTTCACTGGCGGCCTACAGCTGGCTGCTGAACTTTTACCTGCCCATTCCAGCCCTGGCGCCAGGCCATCATCACGACGGCGTCAGCAATCTGCATATTCTTGGCATGTGGCTTAACTTCGCGGTCAGCGCGGGGCTGATTACCTATTTTGTGACCCGTATGGCCCGCACCTTGAAACAGCAGGAGGAACAGCTGACCACACAGCGGGAAAACCAGCTGCGGGATGAACAGCTGCTGGCCATCGGTTCACTGGCTGCGGGTACAGCCCATGAACTGGGGACTCCACTCAACACCATGAAAATTCTGGTGGACGAAATGGTGGCAGACCAGTCCGGTTCAAACGACGACCTGAATATCTTGCAGCAACAGATTGAACAATGTCGGCTTACCCTGAAACTGCGGG
>CATLZI010000007.1 GCA_950063125.1 uncultured Porticoccus sp.
CAGACCGAGCTGCATTTCCAGCAGATGTTCCTGCAGACGACCGCCTTTATGCTGTGCTACGCCAATTGCCAGTACATCGATCAGTACCAGATGAGCAATACGGGATGACAGTGGCGTATAGATTTGGAAGTCTTCCTTGACGTCGATGGTTAACGGGATATTTGCGGCATTCGCGACCGGTGAATCAGAGGGTGCGATGGCGATAACAATGGCACCCCTGCTCTTTACGCGCTCCATGGCATTGATCAATGTCGTGGTCCTTCCCGACTGGGAAATGGCGATGACCACATCCCCGGGCGCCATGGATGCGGCGGACATATTCTGCAAGTGCGGGTCGGCATAGGCCGCCGCAGAGACCTGCAGACGGAAAAATTTGTGCTGGGCGTCGGTTGCCACGGCAGCGGACGCGCCAAACCCGTAGAATTCCACCCGGTTGGCTACACAGAGCGCCTGAACAGCCTGGTCAAGCATGTTCAGGTCCAATGAATCACGAACCTTCAGCAGGGTGTCGACAGTGGAATCGAAAACCTTGAATGTGTATTCGGCCACAGAATCCTGGTCAGTGACTGCAATCTGCCCGTAGCTTGGGCTGGACGCGAGCTGTTGTGCCAGGGCCAGTTTGAAATCCTGAAAACCTTCACAGCCCACGGCGCGACAGAAACGCACTACCGTGGGTTCACTGACCTCGGCTTTTTCTGCCAGATCCACGATTCGCATGCGAATGACATCGGTCAGGTTGGCCAGAATGAATTCAGCTACCTTGCGCTCCGATTTGCGTAAGCTGGGCAGGCTACTGCTGATAGCCCAGGTGAGTGCAGCAGGCTTCATGGTGATTTCTCCGTAATACGAACTTTATTGTAAATAATTTACAGAAAAATGGAATTCTTGTAGTAAAAACCGGTTGTCGAACGAACGGATCACCCACCCCGAGCGGGGGTTCTGATAGAATTCACCGCCATGGATGTCACGACAATACTCGATCCCCTAAACCCTGCTCAACGTGAGGCTGTTTCCAGCAACGCCAGTCATCTTCTGGTCCTGGCAGGTGCAGGTAGTGGTAAAACCCGCGTTCTTGTCCATCGGATTGCCTGGTTGATTCAGGTGGAACAGGTTTCGCCCTATTCGATCATAGCGGTCACCTTTACCAATAAAGCGGCACGGGAAATGCGGGGGCGCATTGAAGAACTGTTGGGTTTCTCCGCCCGTGGAATGTGGGTGGGCACCTTCCACGGGTTGGCGCATCGACTACTCAAAATGCATTGGCAAGATGCCGGTCTGCCGGAAAATTTTCAGATACTGGACAGCGATGATCAGCTTCGGCTGGTTAAACGTCTCTATCAGGGCCTTGGTATTGATGACAGTCGCTGGCCGCACCGACAGGCCCAGTCATTCATTAACAACCAGAAAGATGAGGGGCTGCGCAGTCGCGATTTGCAACCGGCCCATGACCCCTATCAGCGAACCATGCAACAGGTTTATGCGGCTTACGAGGAAGCCTGTGAGCGAGGCGGTATGGTGGATTTTGGAGAACTACTGCTTCGCGCCCACGAACTCTGGCTGAAAAACCCCGAACTCCTGCAGCATTATCAGCATCGTTTCCGGCATCTGCTGGCGGATGAATTTCAGGACACCAACGCCATTCAATATGCCTGGTTGCGGGTGCTGGCAGGTGATCAGGTGCCGGTAACAGCGGTGGGTGATGATGATCAGTCAATCTATGGCTGGCGCGGTGCCAAGGTGGAAAACATCCGCTATTTTTCCCGCGATTATCCAGCCACCCAGATGGTGCGGCTGGAACAGAATTACCGCTCCAGTAAAAATATCCTCGAAGCGGCCAATGCGGTGATTTCGCGCAACGCCAATCGGTTGGGTAAAAACCTGTGGACGGAGGATAATGAAGGGGAGGCTATTTCACTCTATGCCGCCTTCAACGAGCAGGATGAAGCCCGTTTCATTGCAGAGCGGCTGAGAGAATGGGTCAATCAGGGCAATCTGCGCGAGGAGTCGGCCATTCTCTACCGCTCCAACGCACAATCCCGAGTACTCGAAGAAGCCCTGTTGCGAGCGGCCATCCCCTACCGTATCTACGGTGGCCAAAAATTCTATGAGCGTCAGGAAATACGCAACGCCCTCGCCTACTTGAGATTGTTGGTCAATTATCACGACGATGCCGCATTTGAGCGGGTAGTGAACACGCCGACCCGTGGCATCGGTGACAAAACAATCCAGGAATTGCGTGAGTTGGCCCGCGAAGAAGGCATGTCGCTCTGGGGAACAGCCGAGCAAGCCATTGCTGCCGGACGATTTTCGGGCCGGGCCAGCAATGCTTTGGAAGCCTTTCTGAAACTGCTGACAAAACTGGGTGAGGAGTCTGCGGGGTTGCCGCTGCATGAATTGGTAGACCACATAATTGAAGGGAGTGGATTGATTGACTTCCATCGCCGGGAAAAAGGAGATCGCGGTGAATCCAGAGTGGAAAACCTGCAGGAACTGGTCATCGCCTGCCGATCCTTTGAACCAGAGGAAAAGGAGTTGCCACCATTGCCGCAATTTCTCGATCGGGCAGCATTGGATGCCGGAGACCGACAGGCAGATGTCGGGGAGGATGCGGTGCAACTGATGACATTACACTCTGCCAAAGGGCTTGAATTTCCATTGGTCTTTCTGGCGGGTATGGAAGAAAACCTATTTCCCCACCGGATGTCTGCCGAGGATCCCGATCGACTTGAGGAGGAGCGGCGGCTGGCCTATGTGGGGATAACCCGGGCGATGCAAAAACTCTACCTCACCTTTGCCGAATCCCGTCAGCAATATGGCATTGAAAACTATAACCGGGTATCCCGCTTTGTCCGGGATATTCCGGCGAACCTGGTTGAAGAGGTTCGGTTGCGAGCCCAGATTAAGCGGCCTACCAGCTACGCGCGACAACCTGCAATGAATCTCAGTGATAGCGGTGAAGACACGGGCCTCTCCCTGGGACAGCGGGTTCTGCATCCTGTTTTCGGCGAGGGTGTCGTAATAAACTTTGAGGGCAATGGTGCGCATGCCCGGGTACAGGTTAATTTTGATAAAGAGGGGACCAAATGGCTGGTTTTGGCCTATGCCAAGCTAAGTCCGGTTGCCTGATCATTAAGGAAAACACTATGAAAGCGCCTATCTTGTTGGCAATCCTGTTATTGGCCCTGGTGGGTTGTGGTGACGACCCTGACGCTGCATCTTCGGATGGTAAACAGCAGGCCACCCAGAAAACCTACCAGTGGAAAATGGTCACTACCTGGCCAAAAAACTTTCCCGGCCTGGGTATGGCCGCTGAAAATTTTGCCGAGCTGGTGGAGCGCATGAGTGGTGGTAGGCTCAAGGTAAAGGTCTATGGCGCTGGTCAGTTGGTACCGGCCATGGAAGTATTCGATGCTGTCTCTCAGGGTACCGTTGAAATGGGGCATGGGGCTTCCTATTACTGGAAGGGAAAATCTCCGACTACTGCGCTTTTTACGACCATCCCCTTTGGCCTCAATGCACAGGAAATGAATGGCTGGTTACACTATGGTGGCGGCATGGAGTTATGGCGCGAGCTTTATGAGCCCTTCAACCTGATACCCCTGGCAGCGGGAAATACCGGTGTGCAGATGGCCGGCTGGTTTAATCGTGAAATCAATTCCCTGGAAGATCTCAAGGGGTTGAAAATGCGGATCCCGGGTTTGGGCGGTGAGGTGATCAGCCGCATGGGCGTGGAGGCGGTTAATATCCCCGGCGGGGATCTCTATATCGCGATGCAAACGGGTGTGATCGATGCCACCGAGTGGGTGGGACCTTACAATGATCTGGCATTTGGTTTTCATCAGGTGGCCAAGTACTACTATTATCCGGGTTGGCACGAACCGGGCCCGACACTGGAGTTGATGGTGAACAAACGGGCTTTTTCCTCCCTGCCAGACGATCTCCAGGCCATTGTCGAGGGAGCTGCGCGAGCGATTAATCAGGATATGCTGGACGATTACACCGCTCGTAACAACGGTGCGTTAAAGGAATTGGTGGAAACTCATGGTGTCGAGGTGCGGCCGCTACCCGATGAGGTTCTAGCGGAACTGAATCGTGTCACCGATCAGGTTCTGGAGGAAATTGCCAACAAGGACCCCCTGTTCAAACGGGTTTACGAATCCCAGAATGCTTTCAAAACCGGTGTGATGGATTATCACAAAATCTCGGAAGAAGCGTATTATCGTGCCCGGGAGCTGAAATAGCCGGTTGTCCCGGCGGAACATCAAAGGGGCTGCGTAAAGGCCTCTGGTTCCGGCTGATCGTCGAACTGTTCCTGAAATGCCTCAACGCTGTCTGAGGCTTTCCCCAGGGTGGTAAATTCCGCAATATGAAAGAGCGCTTCACCCTCGTTCACCAGGGGTATCTGCGATGCTGCGATAACAATGCCATCACTGCGTGATTTCAGTGGTTTTTCCGGGCCACCGAATGGCGAAGCGAGATAGGCCAGTACCTGGCCCTCTTTGACCCGTTGTCCCAACTTGATTTTACTGATTACGATGCCATCCCGCTCCGCCCGCAGCCAATAGCTTCGACTGGCCTTTACCGGTACCAGCTTGCGAGGGGCCTGATCTGTTCGGGCCGGCAACATGCCAAGATGACGCATGACCGACATGATGCCCCGCACACCGGCTTTTATGGCAGGTTCGTCAAAACGCAATGCTTCTCCGGCTTCATAGAGTATGACGGGGATACCCAGCTCGGCGGCGGCGGCACGCAGTGAACCATCCCTGACTTTGGCATCCATAAAAATGGGCGCACCAAATGCCTCTGCCATACCCAGTGCAGCGGGGTCATCAAGATCACCGCGAATTTGTGAAAGATTCTTGCGATGGATGGCGCCGGTATGAAGGTCGATAACGTGCGTGCAGTGACTGAGCAGTTCCGTATGAATCAGGTTGGCCAGGCGGTTTCCCAGTGGCCCTCGGGGAGAGCCGGGAAAACATCGGTTTAAATCCCGTCGATCCGGTAAATAGCGGGACTGTTGGATAAAACCGAACATATTTACAATTGGCACAATCAGTAATGTACCTGATAACCGTCGAAGTAAGCGCTTGCCAACAATACGGCGGCAGATTTCGATACCGTTAATTTCATCCCCGTGAATCGCTGCGCAAACCAATAGCACTGGCCCGGGTTTGCGGCTGTGTATAACCTCGACCGGCAAGTCGATGGGCGTGTCTGTATACAGGCGGGCAGCGGGGATGGACAGCAATCGGGTCTCCCCGGGATTAATGACCTCGCCTGCCAGTTTCAGGGGTAATCTGCTCAAAACAGCGGTTCCTCAGCCCTGTCCGCGGGTTTTGGTGCGGGATTGCCGGGCATTTTTTTCAATGAACTGAATGATATTACCCGCTACGTCCTTGCCGGTGGCCGTTTCAATGCCCTCAAGGCCCGGCGATGAATTCACTTCCATCACCAGTGGCCCATGGTTGGAGCGAAGAATATCCCCCCCCGCCACATTCAGTCCCATGGTTTTGGCAGCGCGAACAGCAGTGGATCGCTCCGCTGGAGAAAGCCTGGCCAAAGTCGCTGTACCGCCACGGTGCAGATTGGAGCGGAATTCTCCCGGCTGTGCCTGCCGCTGCATGGCTGCGACCACCTTGTCGCCAATGACCAGACAGCGAATATCCGCACCACCGGATTCCGAAATATACTCCTGAACCATAATATCGGCTTTCAGGCCCATAAACGCTTCAATTACGCTTTCTGCCGCTTTGCGGGTTTCCGCCATCACCACACCGATGCCCTGGGTGCCTTCGAGCAGTTTGACCACCAGCGGTGGTCCGCCCACCATATCGATCAGATCCGGAATATCACTGGGTTTGTTGGCATAACCCGTAACGGGCAGGCCAATCCCCTTGCGCGACAACAATTGCAGGGAGCGCAATTTGTCACGGGAGCGGGTGATGGCCACAGATTCGTTCAGTGGATAAACACCCATCATCTCGAACTGACGCAATACGGCCGTACCGTACGTTGTGACCGACGCACCGATGCGGGGAATCACAACGTCAAAGGGCGGTAGCTCCACGCCCTTCACATGAATGCTGGGGTTTTGGATGTTGATATTCATGTAGCACTTCAATACATCAATAATCCTGACTTCATGGCCACATTCTATGGCTGCCTCTTTCAGGCGACGAGTGGAATACAAGTCGGCATTGCGGGACAGAATGGCAATTCTCATTTATTTTTTCCCGCTAAAAAGGATGTCTGTGGATCCACAATGAATTGTCCTGCCAGGGCTGAACGACCCAGCAGCATGCGAAATCTCATGGTATCCCGATTGGTGAGGGTCATTTCTATGGGCCAGTTCTGGGTTCCGAGCACTACAGTGGTTTTTATTACAATACGCCGTTCACAATGACCACCAGAATCGGTGACGACACGCTCATCCACAATGGGAGCCGCGCAACAGATACTTTGCGTACTTCCCTGCAGGGGGTGGACCCAGATTCTTACCCAGGGAGAACCCCGTTCAGTGAAAAGTTCCAGTCGATGAGCATGCAAACAGGAGGTGCGTGCGCCAGTATCCACCTTGGCTTTGATTCGGGCAATCCCCAAATCGGGTAAGGCCAACCATTCCCGCCAACCAATCAGCTGTGTCATGCTGTTTTTCCGTGTAACAGCGTTGTCCATCGAAGGATCAATCACTGGCTAATTTCTTTAAAAAAACCTGCATTTCACGTTCGGTCTGGATGTCGCCGGTAGCATGGGCTTTTTCAAGCCCCTTCGTGAAAGACTGTTTTGCAGCATCCAGCTGCTCAAGTTTGAACTGTGCCCGCCCCAACAGGTTGTAGGCAGCGGTATAGTTTTCATCCAACGCCAGACAGCGCTCCAGGTGCTCAATTGCCTGCGCATGACGCTTTTCACGGAGACAGGCGCTACCGAGACCAAACCGAAGCATTGCCGAATCGTTGCCCCGGGCGAGCATTTCTTCAAGGTTGTCGATCAGTGTCATTGAAGCCTCTCTGATCAATGGTTTGTCTGTTTTTTCATTGCTGCCGTTTCTACTGGCGGTTTCAACGGCGCCAGAACATCGGGGTGAAGAGCACCAGAAGAGTAAATATTTCCAGTCGGCCCAACAGCATACCGATACAGAGTATCCACTTAGCGAAAATATTGATGTTGCCATAATGGGCCGCTACATCCCCGAGCCCGGGGCCGAGGTTATTGAGAGTCGCAGCGGTAGCGGACCAGGATGTCACATAGTCGAGGCCTGACGCCAGCAGCAGCAAGACCATCAAATAATAGACAGCAAGATAAACACCAAAAAATGCCCAGATAGCGTTGGTAATCTTTTCGGGTACGCTGCGATTACGTATTTTGATGGGAAACAGTGCATTGGGGTGAATCAGGCGGTAGATTTCCCGGAGGCTCTGCTTCGCCAGAATCAGCATGCGACCCACTTTAATGCCGCCACCAGTGGAATTGGCGCAGGCGCCAAAAAATGACAGGAAAAGCATAAGAAAAGGCAGGAAAGTGGGCCAAATACTGAAATCATCAGTGGTAAACCCAGTGGTTGTCATAATAGACACCAGCTGAAAAATACCGTGATAAATGCTTTCACCCGTGCCGTAGGTACCATTCCAGATAAGATAGCCTGTTACCAAAATACTGCCTGCCAACAGCATTTGAAGATAAAGTTTGGCCTCAGGATTGCGCAGGTAGTGAGTGAGAGATTTTCTGACAAAGGCATAATAGTGAAGGCCAAAGTTCAGACCAGAAACGATCATGAAGAAAACGCAGATACCAACAATAGTGGTGTTGCCATCAAAATAGCCCATGCTCGCGTCATGGGTGGAAAAACCGCCAATGGCTACGGTCGAAAAACTGTGTCCAATCGCGTCAAAAAAAGTCATGCCGGCCAGCCAGTAAGCAAGCATGCACGCAACAGTCAGGCCAAGGTAGATAAAAAATAGTGCTTTTGCCGTTTCAGTGATGCGAGGGGTCAGTTTGTTATCCTTGACGGGTCCCGGTGTTTCTGCACGGTAGAGCTGCATACCGCCAACGCCCAGCATGGGCATGATGGCCACGGCGATGACAACGATCCCGATACCACCTAGCCATTGCAACTGCTGGCGATAATAGAGAATGGATTTGGGCAGAAGATCCAGGCCGGTGATCACTGTGGCACCAGTGGTGGTGAGGCCTGACATGGATTCAAATACGGCGTCTGTGATACTTAACTGCAATGACTCGGAAAGTACAAAAGGCAGCGCCCCGACAAGAGCCAGCTCAACCCAGAACATCACAGTAATCAGGAATCCGTCACGGCTGCGAAGTTCTGCACGTTGACGGCTGAATGGCAGCCACATGAGCACGCCCAATGAAAAAGTGATGGCAAAGGACAGGAAAAAAGCCCCATGGGTTTGTTCATCGTAGATAATGGCAATTACGATTGGTGTCAGCAGCGTCAGGCTGAAAACCATGAGTAGTAACCCGAGGACTTTTGAAATCACATTAAAATGCATAGGTTAGAACTTCGCTACCAACGCTAAAAAAAGGTGAAGCCAACGGCAAACAATTTTTCCACTTCCCGGGTACGGCGTTTGTCCACCACAAAGACAATGGCGTGATCGTTGTTTTTCACCACCGTGTCGTGATGGGCAATGATGACCTCGCCGTCGCGCACCAGCGCCGCCAGGGTGACGCCGGGGGGTGATTTGATTTCTTCAATGGTCCTGCTGACCACTTTGGATGTTTTACTGTCGCCATGGACAACGATCTCCATTGCCTCAGCGGCACCCCGGCGGAGAGAGTGCGCTTTAACCGTATCTCCGCGCCGCACATGGCTGAGCAGAATACTGGTTGTGGCCTGTTGAGGAGAGATAGCGATGTTAATTTCGCCCCCCTGAACCAGGTCGGCATAAACCGGATTGTTGATCAGGGTCATCACTTTGCGGGCGCCCAGCCTTTTTGCCAGCAGTGAAGCCATGATATTGACTTTATTGTCATTGGTCAGCGCAAGAAAAACGTCGCTTCGCTCGATATTTTCCTCAAGTAACAGATCCTGATCCGTGGCAGATCCATTGAGTACGATGGTTTTATCCAGTCGTTCGGAAATGTACTGGCACCGCTCTTCCGAAAATTCGATGATTTTGATGTTGTACTGTTTTTCCAGTGCCTTGGCCAGACGGTAGCCGATATTGCCACCCCCGGCGATGACAATCCGCTGGTAGGAATTTTCAAGCCTGCGCAATTCGCCCATGACCTTGCGGATATCTTTTTTGGCCGCAATAAAAAATACCTCGTCGCCCTCCTCTATGACAGTATCGCCTTGGGGGAAGATAGGCCGGTCGCGGCGGAAAATCGCTGCGACCCGGGCATCCACTTTGGGCATGTGCTTGCGGATGAGTCCCAATTCATGTCCCACCAGTGGGCCCCCCTTGAATGCGCGGACTGCTACCAGTTGGATCAGACCTTCGGCAAAATCGATAACCTGAAGACTGCCGGGTTGCTCGATCAGACGGAATATGTAGTCGGTGACCACCTGTTCCGGGGTGATCAGAAAATCTACCGGGCAGTTGGCATCATTGAATAAGCGTTCACGAACTTTATCGTCGGTGTAGCTGCGATCACGAATACGGGCAATTTTGGTGGGTGTGCGAAACAGGGAATAGGCAACCTGACAGGACGCCATGTTGATTTCGTCGCTACTGGTGACTGCCACCAGCATGTCGGCATCCTCAATCCCTGCGCGGATCAGGACGTCCGGATGAGAGGCCATGCCATAGACGGTGCGAATATCCAGCCGGTCCTGGAGCTCACGCAGGCGGTGGTCGTTTGTATCAATGACAGAAATATCGTTAGCCTCTCCGGCCAGATGCTCGGCGAGTGTTCCACCCACTTGGCCAGCACCGGTAATGACGATTTTCATAGCTGGAAATTCCCGTTAATTGCTTAATAACCCGGGCTTTGGAGAAAAAACCAATGCCGTTAAGCTATTGCCGTCTTGACCAGACGGGCAAAATAAAAGCCGTCATGGCCATCAATCTGTGGCATCAATTGGCGCCCGGCAGAAGTTGCCATGCCTGCCTCGGTGGCCACAGGTTCGACATGGACAGAATGGTTGTCTCTGGCGAATTCTGCGATGACCTGATCATTTTCCTGGGCCAGTGTGGAGCAGGTCGCGTAAAGTAAAACGCCGCCCTCTGCCAACAGTGGCCACAGTGCCCTCAACAGGGATAACTGCAAGGTGGCCAGCTTAGCAATATCCGTTGGCCTGCGCATTAGTTTCACATCCGGGTGTCGGCGGATAACACCCGTGGCGGAGCAGGGTGCATCCAGTAAAATTCGATCGAAGGGGTGCCCATCCCACCAGCTGGCTATATCGGCGGTATCTGCGGCGATCAGCTTGGCTTGCAAACCAAGTCTCAGCAGGTTATCGGTGACCCGCGTCAGTCGTTCTGCTGCGATGTCGATGGCAATGACGTCGCCCTGATTATTAAGCAGCTCGAGTATGTGGCCGGTTTTGCCACCCGGTGCACAACAGGCGTCCAAGACGCGCTGACCAGACCTGGGCGCCAGTAGCTGGGCCGCCAGCTGGGCCGCCTCATCTTGCACGCTCACTTGACCCTCGGCAAAACCGGGTAAGTTAATAACATCACAGGGTTGCTGCAGGGTGATACCGACATCACTGAATGGGGTGGGATATGCCTGGATATCTGCCTCTGCAAGTGTCGAGAGATATTGGTCCCGGCTGCAGCGGATCTGGTTTACCCGCAGGGTCATGGGGGGCTGATGGTTGTTGGCCGCCACCAGTTGATCTACCTGCTCCGGCCAGGCCGCTTGCCATAGGTCAATGAGCCAATCAGGGTGTGCGGTCTGGAATTCACGACTACCCCCCAGCTTGATATCGAGTGTGGCGCGCTCACGTAAAAATCGTCGCAGGACCGCGTTGGCAAGACCTTTGGCCCAGTTTTTTTTCAGGTTCTGACAGGTGGCTACGGCTTCATTAACTGCTGCGTGAGGGGGAATCCGGGTTTCGAGTAACTGATAAAGCGAACAGGCTAGGGTTGCCTCTATGTCAAAATCCTTTGCCTTGAAGGGTTTTGCCAGCAATTCTGCGAGGTAAACAGACAGTCGCGGGTAGAACCGCAATGTGCCATAACACAGCTGTTGCAACAGCCCGCGATCGCGGTCATCTACTTTGGCCAGGTACTCGGGTAGAAGTGTATTGAGTGAGCCCTCTCCCCGCAGCACAGACGCGATAATTTTAGCGGTAGCCACCCTGACATTCATGTGCCCATTACCGTACCCGGGGAAAACAGATCGGCATGTGCATTGAGCACTTCTCCCGCGTGGAGCGGCTTCTTGCCGGGCAGTTGCAGTGCCGTGATTAACAGGCACCCTTCACCGGTTTGTACCAGAATACCGGATTTATCGGTATGAATGATCGTACCCGGCACTACCTTGCGGTCTTGATTTGGCACCGCGACACCCTTCCAGATACGGATTCGTTCTCCCGAGAGCGTGCTGTAACAGATCGGGAAAGGATTAAAGGCGCGAATTTTCAAAACCAGGGTTTTGACAGGCTCATGCCAGTTTACCAAGGCTTCCTGCTTGGTAATTTTTGGTGCGTAATTGCTCTGCTCGTCATCCTGTTTCTCCGCCACAACCTTTCCCTGTGCAATCTCGTCCAGGACCGTGAGCAGGGCGTCGGGGCCGATCCCGGCCAGTTTGTCATGGAGGGATCCGGCATCATCATCCGCTTCTATGGGGCAGCGGGCCTTGAGCAGCATATCGCCGGTGTCCAGGCCTTCGGCCATCTGCATAATGGTTACCCCGGTTTCGGTATCTCCGGCTTCTATGGCGCGCTGGATGGGGGCGGCACCTCGCCAGCGGGGCAACAGCGAGGCGTGGACATTGATGCATCCGTATACGGGGATAGCCAACACAGCCTTTGGCAAAAGCAGGCCGTAGGCCACAACCACAATGATGTCGGCATTATAGTTGGCCAGGATTTGCTGCTCCGCCGCCGCTTTCAGGCTGAGTGGCTGATGAACAGGTATCTGCTGATCGGTAGCCAGCAACTTGACCGGGCTGGCAGTGAGTTTTTTGCCGCGCCCGGCGGGGCGATCAGGCTGTGTGAATACGGCGACCACCTGGTGGGATGGACAATCCAGTAATGCTCGGAGGTGTGATGCTGCAAATTGCGGGGTGCCGGCAAATACGATTCGCAAAGAAGGGTCCTCAGTGTCGACCAACCGGTGTCAGTCTTGTTGACGGTGGAGTTTTTCCAGTTTTTGCCTGATTCGCTGCCGTTTGATGGGCGACAGGTAATCTACGAAAAGCTTGCCGTCGAGGTGGTCAATTTCGTGCTGGATACAGACAGCCAGCAGACCTTCCGGCTCAAGCACGTAGGGCTGCCCCTCCCGGTCGAGCGCGCTCAGACGAATATGTTCAGGACGTTGGATGGTTTCATAAAAACCGGGCACTGACAGACAGCCTTCCTGATGTGGGCAGGTAATGTCGTCCAGTATTTCTACCTGTGGATTGATCATCACAATCGGCTGGTCGCCCTCATCTGATAAATCCATGACCACAATCCGCTTGTCGACGTTGACCTGGGTAGCAGCAAGGCCAATGCCGTTAGCCTGATACATGGTTTCCAGCATATCGGCCACCAGCGATCTGGTGTTCTGATCGATTTCTGCTACGGGAGCAGCCCTGATACGCAGTCGTGGGTCAGGAAATTCAAGGATGTTGAGTATTGACATTTGTTTGTGACGAGTTTCTAGCAATCTGGCGTAAACCACTGCTAACATAAGGCCAATGGAGCGGAATATCACTTAATATAGTCGAGTGAGAAGTATACACACAATCCGGATATAGCACACAGGACGGCCATAAGATGAAAAAAACATTGTTGGGAATAGTAGCTGCTTGCGCTATTGCAATTGCCGCCATTGCTGCAGAGGCACCCTTTAATGAGGATGTCCCTGAAAAATATACCGTGAAGAAAGGAGACACCCTGTGGGATATCTCTGATCTATATCTGCGGGATCCCTGGTTATGGCCTGAAATCTGGTACGCTAACCCTCAGATTGCGAACCCCCATCTGATTTACCCCGGTGACATCATTTCCATGGTCTATATCGACGGCCGTCCCCGTTTGATGCTGGAGAAGCGTGACCGGCGGGTAAAACTGTCTCCCGAAGTGAAGGTTGTGCCTGAGTCGGAGGCCATTCCGGCACTGCCGCTGGATATCATCAACAGTTTTCTGACCCGCAACCGTATTGTCACCCAGGAAGAAATCGATAGAGCTCCTTACGTGGTGGCGGGCTATGAGAAAAAACTGCTCTCCGGATCGGGAGATACGTTCTACGCCCGTGGTCAGTTTGATGAAACCCCGACCTACGGACTCTACCGGGTTGGTGAGCCCTATCTGGATCCGGTGACCCAGGAAATATTGGGCATACGCGCGCAGGATGTGGGGTCCGCCAAGGTGCAAAGAGTGGCCGATGATGTAGCCACCATGCTGGCGACCCGATCCCTTGAGGAAGTGCGTATTGGAGAGCGCCTGCTCCCCCATGAAGAGCGACCACTCAATTCCATCTTTTACCCCAGTGCGCCCGAGTCTACGGTTGAGGGTGAGATTATGGCTGTTGAGGGTGGTATCACCCAGGTTGGGCACCTTGACGTGGTATCTATTAACCGGGGTGAGCGCGAAGGCCTCGAAGCGGGAAATATTCTGGCCATCTTCAAACGTGGAGAGCAAGTAACTGACTATATCGCCAAGGAAAAAATAAATCTGCCTAACGAGCAGGCCGGTTTGTTAATGATATTCCGCGCGTTTGAAAAAATGAGTTATGGTCTGGTGATCAAGGCCGAGCGCCCTCTGGCGGTAAACGATATTGTCAAAAACCCCTAGGCAGCGGGGTAACTAAAACGCCGACCTGTGTCGGCGTTTTTTATGGGCAACGGATATCAAGCAGGTAAGGGAGTACCAACTCAATGGACAGGGAGTCCAAAGCAGCACTAGTTATGGCCTTTCTCGATGGATGCTCACCCGCCGACAGCGTCAGATTGTGTCGGTCGGTGGGTTCCTTTGTCGAGGCAGCTGCTCAGGCAGAAGACTATTTTTCCTCTGGTTTCGCCAGTCAGTCGGGAAAGCATTTCCGAAAACACCATAATAATCGGGCGGAACGGGAAGATCGGGCAGAGCAAGTGCTGGATTGGTGCCGGCATAATCAGGTGACCTGCCTCAATTTGCTCGATCCGGATTACCCTCCACTTTTGCAGGAACTGAGCGTTCCTCCACCCCTGTTGTTTATTCGTGGTGATGCGCAACTTCTCTCCATGCCACAAATCGCCATTGTTGGTAGTCGCAATGCCAGCCCCGGTGGACTGGGCAATGCCCGGGCCTTTGCCACCGCTTTGGCGGCCAGTGGCTTTGTAATCACCAGTGGTCTGGCGTTGGGCATTGATGGAGCGGCCCATGATGGCGCCCTGCAAACGGGCAAAACCATCGCTGTGCTGGGGACCGGTCTGGATGTGATCTACCCTCGCCGACACGATGATTTGTATCGGCGGATAATTGATCAGGGTGGTGCGGTCGTCAGTGAGTTTTTGCCAGAAACACCACCCCTGGCGGGCAATTTTCCCCGGCGCAACCGGATAATTAGTGGTCTGAGTTTGGGTATTCTGGTGGTTGAGGCGGCATTGAGGAGCGGGTCGCTGATCACTGCCCGGTACGGTCTGGAACAGGGACGTGAAGTCTTTGCCATTCCCGGTTCGATCCATAGTGCTTTCAGTAAAGGCACCCACCAGCTGCTCAAACAGGGCGCAACTCTGGTGGAATCAGCAGCGGATATTGCAGAGCAACTGGGTGGTCTGCTGGCCTCTATAGTGCCGGACGTTAAAACAGGTCAGCCACCGTCGACAGAAGCAAGACAGGTCCTGCTGGAGGCGATGGGATTCGACCCGGTTGATATGGATATGCTTGTGCAACGTACGGCCATGCCAGTGAATACGTTGACACAGGAGCTGCTGTTGCTGGAACTGGAGGGCGCTATTGCCGCTGGGCAGGGAATCTATCAGCGGTTGCGTTAGCAGATGGCCCTTCTCATGGGATTCACACATTGATGAGCAACAAACCCTCCTGTTAACAGGCGCATTTTATTGCGAAATTCCCCAGGTTCCGGTAGCCTGCCGCGTTTTACAGGGGGATTAAAAAATGAACAAACCCTTTATTGCCATCCTGATGGGTTCGGACTCGGACCTGCCAGTCATGGAAGCCAGCTTTGAAGTGCTCAAAAAGTTCGAGGTGCCCTTTGAAGTTAAAGTATCGTCGGCGCATCGAACGCCGGAGGCAACGCACCGTTATGTGAAGGATGCGGACCAGCGGGGCTGTGCAGCCTTTATATGTGCTGCGGGAATGGCGGCGCATCTGGCGGGTGCCGTTGCAGCCAATACGCTCAAGCCTGTGATTGGGGTGCCTATCAATTCATCACTGGATGGCCTTGATGCGCTGCTCTCAACGGTGCAAATGCCCGGTGGCATTCCGGTTGCTACTGTGGCAATCGGCAAGGCAGGTGCAAAGAACGCAGCCTATCTGGCAGCCCAGATAATTGGTGTCAGTGATGCTGTGTTGCACCAGAAGCTGCTGGATGAGCGAGCAGATAATGCCCGCGCCATTCTGGAAAAAGACGCGGCATTACAAGAGAAGCTGAAAAGTCTCTGAGCCGCGTCTCCGTGGGCAATTTTCGTATAATCAGGGCGGTGGATTGTCTGCGTGGCGGAGGGGTGATGGCCTACCCCACAGAGGCAGTCTGGGGCCTCGGTTGCGACCCGTTTTCTGAGGGAGCCGTTATGCGGCTGTTGGCGCTCAAAAAACGCCGTCGGGACATGGGGCTTATCGTAATAGCCGCCTCAATGGCACAGCTGGAACCTTTTTTGGCAGGCATAGCAGTGTCTGATCGCCAGCTACTTGAGGCCAGCTGGCCGGGTCCACAGACTTGGCTGGTACCCAATAATGGTTATGCACCAACCTGGGTTACCGGTGGCAGAGAAACCCTGGCATTACGCGTGACGAGCCACCCTGTGGCTGCGGCACTTTGTCATGCTTATGGGGGGGGGCTGATTTCTACGTCGGCCAACCCGCATGGCTTTAGGCCGGCCGTTTCTTTGCTAAAGCTGAACCTTTATTTTTACGGTCAGCTTGATTATGTGCTGCCCGGTTCATTGGGTGGCCTGACATCTCCGACACCGATCAAAAACCTGAAAACCGGAGAGATGATTCGGGGCAGCTGATGCCTCGAATTTTACATTGTCGGTAAATTGTCAATGGCGGGTCGGCCTATCACACTGTGTATTATGTGACCTAACCCCATTGTTTTGAGGATCTCATGACAGATAAAGCGGCCGTTAAACAGTACCTTCTGAATTTGCAGGATCGTATCTGCCATGCCTTACAGCTGGAAGATGATCGCAGCAGGTTTGCAGAGGAGAACTGGGTTCGTGAAGAGGGTGGTGGCGGTCGCAGTCGAGTGATAGTGGATGGATCGGTATTTGAAAAAGGTGGGGTGAACTTTTCCCACGTCTATGGGACACAGCTACCCCCGTCTGCCACCGCAGCCCGGCCGGAACTGGCGGGGCGAAGCTTTGAAGCCATGGGGGTGTCACTGGTGATCCATCCGGAAAATCCCTATGTCCCCACATCCCATGCGAACGTCAGGTTTTTTATTGCGGAGAAGGAAGGCGAAGAACCCGTATGGTGGTTCGGAGGTGGCTATGATCTAACCCCCTACTACGGCAATGAGGAAGATTGTCGTCATTGGCACCAGACGGCCCGTGCCGCCTGCCAACCCTTTGGTCCGGAGGTTTATCCCCGTTTCAAACAGTGGTGTGACGAGTACTTTTTCCTCAAACACCGCAACGAACCCCGTGGGGTTGGTGGCCTGTTTTTCGATGATTATAACCAGGCGGGGTTTGAGCAGAGTTTTGCCCTGACAAGGGCAGTTGGCGATAGCTATATTGATGCGTATTTGCCTATTGTCCGGCGACGAAAGCATGTTCCTTGGGGGCAGCGCGAGCGCCAGTTTCAATTATATCGGCGTGGTCGCTACGTGGAATTTAATCTGGTTTATGACCGGGGAACACTGTTTGGTCTGCAGACGGGCGGCAGGACCGAATCCATTCTCATGTCGTTGCCGCCATTGGTTCGTTGGGAATACAACTGGCAACCCGAACCCGGCTCCGCCGAGGCGGAGCTCTACCAGTTATATCTGCAACCACGCCAGTGGGTTTGAGTTATACAAAATGGAAGACCAGCATGACTGATCGTTACGCCGTTTTTGGCAATCCTGTGGAGCACAGTAAGTCTCCGCAAATTCACCGGGCCTTTGCTGCCCAGACAGGCGAAGCGATTGAATACGACAAACAATCTGTGGCGCCAGGTGACTTTTATCGCGCTACGGACACTTTTTTTGCAGAGGGTGGCAAGGGTCTTAACATCACGGTGCCATTCAAGCAGGAGGCCTATGGTTATGCTGCAAGGCTGACGAATCGTGCCCGCCATGCGGGTGCAGTTAATACCCTGGCCCTGCAGAACGATGGCACGGTATTGGGGGACAACACCGATGGCATCGGTATGGTCAGAGACCTGCTCGAAAACCTCAACTGGCAGATCAAAGGCAGGAAAGTGCTGGTTCTCGGTGCCGGTGGTGCAGTGCGCGGGATCCTTGAGCCCTTGCTGGAGCAATTGCCACAGCATGTGGTCATTGCCAACCGCACACTCGCCAAGGCGCTGCAACTGGCTAAGGGTTTTGCGGAAATGGGTTACTTGCTCGGTTGTGACTATGAGATGCTCGAGGGTCAGCAGTTTGACCTGATCATCAATGGCACCAGTGCCAGCCTTGCAGCACAGCTACCGCCCCTCCCCGATGGTCTGCTGGCAGACCAGGCCTGTTGCTACGACATGATGTACGCGGCACAGCCAACGGTATTTATGAGCTGGGCCAAACAGCAGGGTGCCGCCGGTGTTGCCGATGGGCTGGGCATGCTGGTCGAACAGGCGGCGGAATCCTTTCGGCTCTGGCGTGGTATCAACCCAAACACTGCGCCGGTTATTGCCGAAATTCGCCAGATGCTGATGGACCAGGCCTGTTCGGACACCCCATAAAACATTTTTGCAGCCCTATTCTGCGCCATTGCGCCCGTCATCAGTCTGCTCGGCGAGATACTGATCTTTGAGTTTGACGTAATTACCGGGGGAGTAGGAAAAGAACGCCCGCTCTTCGTCAGAAACCGGTCTCAGTAACCGACAGGGATTGCCTACATAGAGGTTGCCGCTTTCCAGATGCTTGCCGGGCGGCACTACTGTGCCGGCGCCGATAATCACCTCATCCTCTACTACGGCACCATCATTGATAATGGCGCCATTGCCCACCAGAATGTAGCTGCCGAGAGTACAGCCGTGAAGAATGGCGCCGTGGCCAACAATCACGTTTTCGCCGATAGTCAGTGGCCAGCCGCCGGGGTTGAAATCGCTTGCATGGGTAATGTGCAATACGGCGGTATCCTGAATATTGGAGCGATTGCCTACGGTAATGCGATGCATGTCGCCGCGAATTACGGCCCCGGGCCACACTGAGACATCATCGCCGAGGGTGACACTGCCAATCACAGTCGCTGCCGGATCAATGTAAACTCGTTCGCCGAGGGTGGGTAAAACACCTTTATAGGGTCGGATATTCTCTGTCATCATGACTCCTGCGCTGACTAATGGATCTAGAGCGATATAATACGTTGCCAGATGGCTGGCTTATAGCCGTTGTAGCGATCTGGCATAACGATTGGTTGTATTTTTTCACTTGTCCCCAACCTGAAGGCCTTTCTCGATGTTTAAAGCTGACAAGCGTTTTATTGCAGGTGCGGTCTGCCCGCGCTGTAACCAGATGGATAAACTGGTGGTTTTCAATGAGGATGGCAAGGATTTCAGGGCCTGTGTCAGCTGTGATTTTCGAGAGCAGATGTATATACATGGTGCCCCCCGAGAACTGGAAACCCGGGTTAATCTTTCCCCCGAGGAAAGACAGGTTGGCGTTCAGACAGTGAAGCTCGTCGATCCCAAAAAATGACGAATCCTACCGGCATCAGTGAATCAGTAATTGCCCCGATCCGTTAAACAACAGATTGACCGATAAATTGTCGATCAGACAGGGCCACCGCTGTAGATCACTTGCCCACCGGTTGCTGCGGTCCTCCCGGCACGCCTCGGGAACAAACACCAGATCTTTTTGTTGCAGCTCATCCACGATCAGATGAACAGCGCTGTCGAGTTGATTGGCGAAAGGTTCGCCAATCAGGTGATGGATGATCAGGTTTGAACGAGTCATATCCATCGGCACCAATGGCATGTTGTAGCCCGAGATAAACCGGTCATTGACCTCCTCGACCAGTCGATGGGCGAGATAGGATTCACCCATAAGAGAATTGAGTCCTTCGTGACCGGCAACCAATGCTGGCGGTTTCATGAAAAACTCCCTGGCAGTGCAAATCACCGGTTCTATGTAGTCGATCAGTCCGTATTCATCTGCGATGGCATCTACCGCATCAATAAATTCAGGCACCTGATCTATATAGTGAATAATAAAATTGAGAAGTGCTGGAATGATGTTCTCGGACGGCAACTGGATGGACTTGTGGAGTGCGTTGACGCGGGTCCTGAGCAATGTGGCAAGCTGACCGGTTGCCCTTTCGTGCGTCTTGGCGGCGGCAATAGCCTGGCGAATAATTACAGTATCCATAGTCAAAAGTTAGCTGAGCCCGATAAAAAGGCAAAGAA